>JAQUJC010000054.1:0-881 GCA_028681135.1 Kiritimatiellia bacterium
CCGGTGCCCTGGTTTGACAACCCCCCCCCGCCCTTGGCATTCTGCCCGTGTGATTCCACACGCTGTCATCCTGCTGGGAGGCAAGGGCACTCGCATCGCCGCCCACTTCCCTGACCGCCCCAAAGCGCTCGTCCCCGTCCAGGGTCGCCCCTTTCTCGAGTGGCAACTCGACTGGCTCAAACATAACGGCATCCCGCGCGTCCTGCTCGCCGCCGGCCACATGGCCGATGTCCTCGCCGACTACCTCGCCACCCGCCCCCCCGATGGCCTCGATATCGCCCTCTCGCGCGAGCCCGAACCCCTCGGCACCGGCGGCGCATTGAAGTTTGTCGAGCCCCGCCTCAACTCCGATCCCGTCCTCGTGCTCAATGGCGACTCGCTTGTCCCCCATCTCGAGTTTTCCACACTGTGGAAAACTAGTTTCCACACTGTGGAAAATTCTCCCGAAGAATGTCCACGCGATGGAAAACTATCTGCCGCGTTTTCCACGCTATGGAAAACTAGTTTCCACGGTGTGGAAAACCGGGCGGGTTTTTTCCACGCGATGGAAAAACACTGTCCACACCATGGAAAACTCTTCGTGACGCCCATTGCGGAGGCCGGCCGGTTCGGCACCGTTGAATTCGATGAAGACGGTGTGGTTACCGCCTTCCGCGAAAAGGCCGAGCGCGCTTCCGGGTTCGTCAATGCCGGCGCCTATCTGCTGACTCGCGACATCATCAGCACCATCGCCGCCAGGACTGTCGTATCGCTCGAAACCGAGGTCTTCCCTGCCCTCGTCAGGAACCGACGCCTCTTGGCGCTGCCCTGCCCCCCCCCCCTCCTCGATATGGGAACCCCCGCGGGCCTCGATGCCATGGAACGTTTTTTGCGCGGCTAAT
>JAQUJC010000054.1:891-22617 GCA_028681135.1 Kiritimatiellia bacterium
CCTCCATCCCCGCCCTGCGCCGAGCCGTTCGACAGCGCCTCTTGCGGTGGGTTGCCCGCCAGGCCCGTACCCTGCCCTGGCGCGCCGAACCGCGCGATCCGTATGCCGTTTGGATTTCCGAAATCATGCTCCAGCAAACACAGGTCGATACCGTCATCCCCTATTTTCAGCGCTTTCTGAAACGCTTTCCCCACCCCGCCGCCCTGGCCGCCGCCCCCTTGCAGGATGTACTGAAGCAATGGGAAGGCCTCGGCTACTACACCCGCGCCCGCCATATCCATGCCACAGCCAAACGCCTGATGGACCACCACGGCGGACGCCTGCCCGCCGACCCCGCCCTCCTGGCCACACTCCCCGGCTTCGGGCCCTACACCACCGCCGCGATTGCCTCCTTTGCCTTCGGCCTCCCGCTCGCCGTGGTGGACGGCAACGTCATCCGCGTCTTCGCGCGCCTGCTGGCCCTCCCCGATGACGTCACCCGCCCCGCCACGCGAACAACATTGCAACAACTCGCCGACGCCCTTCTGCTCCGCGACCACCCCGGCGCCACCAACGAGGCCTGGATGGAACTCGGCGCATTGGTTTGCACCCCTCGCGCCCCCCGCTGTTCCGTCTGCCCCTTGCACCACGTCTGCCGCGCCGCAAAAACTCCCGCCCCCGATGCCTTTCCCCACAAGAAAAAGAAAATGAAAGTACCGCATAAAATCGTGGGTGCCGCCGTCATTCTCAACCGAAAAAACCAAATCCTGATTGCCCAGCGCCAAACTCAAACGGGCATGCTCGCCGGCCTGTGGGAATTCCCCGGCGGCAAGATCGCCCCGGGCGAAACCATGCCCGCCTGCATCGCGCGCGAGCTGAAGGAAGAAATGGGCCTACAGATCGAGGTCGGCCCTCATCTCGTCACCGTGCCCCATGCCTATTCGCACTTCACCATCGCGCTGCACGCGCACTTTGCCCGCATCCGCCAGGGCCGCCCCCGCCACATCGAGTGCGCCGATCACGCCTGGGTCACCCCCGACCAGTTCACTCAGTATCCCTTCTCCAAAGCCGACCACGGCATCATCCGCGCCATCCGTGCCCTGCCCCGCCCCCCCCGCTTCCGCGACTACTTCAACTGACACCTTGCCCGCGTCCACCCACGTCCCCCTGTGGCAATAGCCCTGCTTTTTAGCCCCTAGTTATCGAACTATCTATAGTTTCTATAGTGTAATAAATGACAGTCAGTTATTGCAATAAGTAAGGGTTAGTTATTGCAATAAGTGAACGTAGACTGCTGAGAGGCTAACCGCTTGAAAAACGAATGGATAACCGGCGCGTAACGGGTAAGCGGGCGAAAGATCGTGTCTTGCGCGAAGAAGGCTACCGAGCCGCGATCCACGGGATCGCCACAAATGTGCCGATGCTGCTGCCCAGGTTGGCGGCCACCACCACCAGCAGAATCCGCACGACCGGATTGAGGAAAAACCCCTTGAGGGTTTCCATCGCTTGGGGCAGTGCCTCGAAATCGCCGACGGATGGCGGGCGCACCCAGGCCTGGACCAGCCCGGCCACCCAGCCGGCCGCAATGGTAGGATTCAGGCTTGTCAGCGGAGCGGCGACGAAAGCGGCCACTACCGTCAGGGGATGCGCCAGGACACAGATGGCGCCCAGGGCCGATAGGATGCCGTTGACTCCCACCCAAATCAAAATGGAATCCACGCCATGCTGCGTGCCGCCGTGCACAAAGCCCCAGGCAATCAGCGCGACCACCGCCACCGGAATCAGCCAGGGCCACATTTTCGACCAGCGGGACTTCGGCGGCAGCAGATCGAGTTCCGCCAAAGGCAGGGGGTGCTGAATCGCCTTGAGCATTCCGGGAACATGTCCCGCCCCCACCACCGCGACAATCCGCTGTCCCGACGATGCGCGCAGCTTCTGAGCCAAATAGACATCGCGCTCGTCGATCAGGCGCTTCTTGATTTCGGGAAAGGCCTGACCCATTTCTCCCATCAACGCTTCGAGCTGGTCCTGCTGCTTCAGGGCTTCAACATCCGCATCCGCGATAGCCTCCGACGAGAACAAAGCGCCCGCCATGGTGGCGAACAACTTGAGGCGCTGCCAAATCCCCAAATAGCGCCATACGCGTTTCAGGGTGATATCGATGCGGCGGTCAATCAGCTCCAGGCGCGCGCCGGTTTCCTCGGCACAGGCGGCCCCGGCCATCATTTCCGCTCCGGGCTCCACTTCGAGCTGCTGGCCCAATCGGCGGTAAAACGACTGCATCGCCAGTTGCGCGAGCAGGAAGGTCGCCTTGCCCTGCTTGACGACCTGAAACAGGTTTGTCTCGCGCCAGGCCGTCTTTTTCTTCATGCCCTGATAGCGCGGTTCGCACAACTCGATGGCAATGGTATCCGGCTGGACCGCCGCCACGGTGTCGCGCACATCCTGGACGCTTTGAGCGGAGACATGGGCTGTGCCCACGATATAAACGGTTTTGCCCTCCAGCTCCACCTGAGTGGTGCTAGAGGGCAAAGAGAGAGCCGTATTCTGCATACAAGCGGGCTACTCGCCGCCCTTCTTGATGTAGATATCGGTGCGGCGGTTGTGCTGCATGTTCTCTTCGGTATCGTTGGGGGCCACAGGCCGGTCAAAGCCATAGCCCACAGCCGTCACCTGGTCGGCCGCAATACCACTGTGTTCAACCAAGTAGGCGGCCACGGCCTTCGCCCGCCGCTCGCTCAGCTTCTGGTTATAGGCCCGTGAGGAGCGCGCCCGTTTGTCGGCATGGCCTTCCACGCGCACCGTGGCTGCCGGATCCCGCCGCAAGACCTTGACCACGGGCTCCATATCCTCGAAATACTGCGGGCGGATGAAGGCCTTGTCGTAGTCAAACTCGATCAGCAGCGTATACTTCTGCAAATCATCGATAGGGTCGAGCGGGTCGGTCCCATCCTCAATCACCTCATGGCCATCGCTGACGCCGCCGCCATCCGTATCGGGATTCAGCGGATCGGTGCCATGCACCAGCACCTCTGCACCATCAGAGAGACCATCAAAATCGGTGTCAGGATTCAGCGGGTCGGTTTTGTACTTGAAGACTTCATCACCATCGGAGAGACCATCGTCATCGGTATCCGGGTTGTAGGGATCGGTGCCCAGGGCCAATTCATCCTTATCAAAGAGGCCATCACCATCGCTGTCGATATCGCCCGAGCCCGCACCGACGACGAACTCCGGCGCCACGTACTTCTCGGCACCGAACCGGTAGCTGAGTCCGACTTCAAACAGACCCACGACTTCGGAGTTCCGGCCCTGCACCCCGACAGACGCATCGCAGCGCAGCGCCCAGGAATCATCAAAATGATAGAACAATCCCCCCCCGCCCGACACGCCGAGTTGGCTCCTCCCGTTTTCCATGTCATCGCCAAAGAACGTGACCGACGGTCCGATCTTCAGAAACGGATCAATTCGACGATTCGCCTGATTGCGCAGATGCAACAGCACATCCAGGCTCAGCCGCACTGCCGTGGTATCGTCATCCAGTTCATCCGCCGGGTTATCCAATGTTCGGGCATTCAGCATGGGCATGAAATACAGACCGCCCTCGACATCCCACCACGCATTCACGCTGTAGCCGACCTTGCCCTGAATCCCCAGGCCTGATTCCGCTTCCACGTCTCCCTCGAGATGGAGCCAGTTCAGGCCCGCCGAGGCAAACCACGGTGCGCGCTGGAACAAATCGTCATTCGCGGCCTGCCCGGTCCCTGTCACAAACGTCAGGGCCATCATCGCTGCCAGCGTGTAATTGATTGTCTTCGTCATGTCCATAACTCCCTATTGCAAGATTGGGCCTACGATAGCGCCCGCCCCCCTGCGGCGCAATCAAAAACGGCTCCGCCGTGCGGAGAATCGTCCCGTCGGCATCCAGCAATGAAGCCCTCCCACAGAAGCCATCCCGCACGGGAAAGTCGCCCCCGCCGACCCGCTCCCGCCGAGTTGCGGCCTCCGTCGTCGTCACCGCAGCGGGAACGCGTCTCGCCCGTCAGGGGCCTTCGCCACGCTTATTCCGACTGATCCAAGGCCCACTGCCGGGCCATGTCGAAAACCGCACTATTGGCCTTTATCGCGGCGTCCTTGCCGGCGAAATTGGCGGCAATCGCTTCGTGGTAAGCGGACTCGATCAACTCGAAGCCCCCCAACACGGACATGACGCCGACCATGACCGTATTTTCGGCCCGCGGGCTCCCCCCCTTCGTGGCCAGTTCCAATGCGGGCACGGCTAAAACACGCACCCCCTCGGGCACTTCGACTTCACCCATTGCCGCATTATAGAGCAGCAGCCCGCCAGGCTTTACCTCGCCCGCAAATTTGTCTAGCGACGGGCGGTTCATGGCCACCAGCACGTCGGCGGCACTCACCATCGGCGTGCCGATGGGTTGTCCGGACATCACCACGCCGCAGTTGGCGGTCCCCCCCCGTTGCTCGGGCCCGTAGGACGGATACCACGATACAAATTTGCCGGCCTGACACGCCGCACGCGTCAGGATCACGCCCATGCTCAATACGCCCTGGCCGCCAAAACCGGCCATTTTAACACTCACGGTCGGCGCGGTTGAATCCAGCACAGCATCCGGCGCGCGTTCCGTGTCCAGCCCTAGCAAGTGGTCCAGCGTCTCCTTGCGGTAGTCGCTTTCGGTACGCACAATGGGATCGCGCTCAGCGGTGCAATCCCGCAACACGCCCAGGGGAAACTCCGCCTCCATCTGCTCGGCGACAAACTGGATTGCCTCCTCCACGTTCATTTTCTGGTTGGTCGGACACGCCATCAGCACTTCCACAAAGGCGTAGCCCTTACCGTCGCGCTGAATTTCCAACGCCGTACGAATGGCCTTCCGCGCCTGCCGCAATTTAGCCATGTTGGAAAACGAGACCCGGGCAATATAGACAGGTGCCTGCAACTGGTTGATCAACTCCGTCATATGCAGTGGATATCCCGCCTGCAGCGGATCGCGTCCGGCCGGAGAGGTGACCGTTTTTTCGCCCGTCAGCGTCGTCGGTGCCATTTGCCCACCGGTCATGCCATAGACAGTATTATTGACAAAAAACACCGCGATTTTTTCCCCACGATTGGCCGCCTGGAGGGTTTCGTTGAGGCCAATCGAGGCCAAATCGCCATCGCCCTGATAGGAGACGACCACGGCATCATTTTTGGTGCGTGAAATACCCGTACCCACCGCCGCGGCACGCCCATGTGCGACCTGCACATTGCCCGTATCAAAATAGTAATAGGCAAAGACCGCGCACCCCACCGGGCTGATGACGACAGTGCGGTCCTGCAACTCCATATCCGCCAACGCTTCGCCAATCAATTTATGCAACACGCCGTGCTCGCACCCCGGACAATAATGCGTAGCCGTCTGCGCCGCCCCGCCCTTGCGCGGGAAGGAGGAGTAAATGCCCCGTGTTCGTATCACCTTTTCCATCGTCGTGTCTCCCGCCTTAAATTTGTTTCGCCGTTTCGCGAAGCGCCGTCAGCACCGCCCCCTCCGTTACCAGGTTGCCGCCCAGGCGATTCACCAGGTGAACCGGACAGCGGCATTCGATCGCCAGTTTGACGTCATCGCACATTTGGCCGTTGCTCATCTCAACACAAATCACTTGTTTTCCGCCCTGGTCCACGAAGGCATTCAAGGCATCCTTGGGAAAAGGAAAGAGCGTTTTCGGCCGGAAGAGCCCCGCGCGAATACCCTCGGCCCGCGCCGCCTCCACTGCTCCCTGAGCGATGCGCGCGCTGATGCCGTAGGCTACCAGCGCGATATCCGCGTCCTCCATCCGGATGCACTCCACATCCTGTTCCGCCGCCTCCACCGCCGCATATTTTTCCTGCAACTGGTTATTGAAGGCCTCCTGCTGGTCAAAATCGAGAAAGATCGACGTCACGACATTGGGGCGCGTCGCGGCGGTACCATCCACCGCCCAGCTTGTATCCGTCTCCGGGGCCACGCTCTGCTCGGGAAAGCGCAGCGGTTCGATCATCTGCCCCAGCACACCATCGGCCAGCACCACCGCCACCATGCGCCACTTTTGCGACAGCTCGAAGGCCCGCATCGTCAGATCGCACATTTCCTGCACGCTTGCCGGTGCCAGCACAATGTTGCGGTAATTGCCATGCCCCCCCCCCTTGACCACCTGATTGTAGTCGCCCTGCTCCGGGCCGATATTCCCCAACCCCGGCCCCGCGCGCATGATATCCACCACGACCGCTGGCAATTGAGCCCCCGCCAGATAGGAAATACCCTCCGACTTCAGGCTGATGCCCGGCCCCGACGACGCTGTCATTGCCCGCCGTCCGGTGGTCGCCGCGCCAAACACCATATTGATCGCCGCTTCTTCGCTCTCGGCCTGCACCATGCACCGCCCCGCCTGCGGAAATTTTTGGGCTGCTTCGTGCAGGATTTCGCTCGCCGGCGTGATCGGATAGCCAAAAAAGCTGTCGCACCCCGCATAGAGGGCACCAATGATGACGGCGGTATTGCCTTTAACCAGTTGGGTTGCCATGACTACTTCATCTCCTTGGCCGGCAGGTGGACTGCGATGGCGTTGGGTTCGGGACAGACATAAAAACAGTTCAGACAGCCGATGCACCCCGCGCCGGTATATTGGGCAAACGTATAGCCCCGCGCATTGAGTTCGGTACCCATCACGATCACCTTTTTAGGGCAGGCCAAAATACACCGCCCGCAGGCTTTGCACTCCAGCGGATCAATCACCGGGTAAGGCGGTACGCGTTCAGGTTGGGTTGGATTCATCGTCGTCTCCGTAAATCACAAAGCAATTCAATCTACTCCCCCCGCCCCCTTCCTTCAACCCGCATTTTAAAAGCGCGACGGTTTCGTGACGTTTCTCGATTGCACAGCGGGCCTCCCCCGCGTACAGTGTCGGCATTTCCGGGCGGTTAGCTCAGTTGGTTAGAGCGTCACGTTTACACCGTGAATGTCGGGGGTTCGAGTCCCTCACCGCCCACCACCCTTCGCGCGCCACGTTGTTCTGCGCTACGGGTGGCAAGCCACCTTTCCATTGGCGTTCAGGGGCGGCTTACAGTGTGGGGATGCGGTGTGATTCGTCAGACGCGGGGGCGGTTGGCGGCCAGCCAGCCGAGGGCGGCACCGGCCAGCAGGCCCGAGAAGTGCGCGGTGTTGGCGGTTGGCCCGAGTAAGCCGAAGAGGCCCAGGGCCAGGAATACCATCAGCAGACCGGCAGCCACTGGGGAAATCATCACCGCAAATTGAAAGTCCAGGCGATTGCGCACCCAGAGGTAGCCGAAAACGCCATAGACGACCCCGCTCATGCCGCCGAAATTGGGGCCGCCCATGACAAATTGCGCTACGTTCGACACCAGCGCCATGAGCAGTACCGCGGCGGCGAAGCGCCAAGTACCGATGCGCTGTTCCATCACCCCGCCAAGGTCTTTGAGCCAGAGCAGGTTGAAGACCAGATGCCACAGATGGAAATGCAGAAAAATCGGCGTGACCAGCCGCCACACCTGGCCCTGCGCCACTTCCGGCAGCCATTGCCAGAATGGCGCGTTGTCCAGTGGGAACTGGCTGGAAATGGCCAACCAGCGAATCCAATTTGCATCCTGCCCAAAACGCGTCAGCAGGGCCACGATGATGCTCACGATCATCAGGACCATGGTCAGTCCGCCATGCTTCATTTGCCACACGACCGCGCCGGGACGCTTGAGCTTTTTCTTTTCCTGCTTTTCTTCCTTCTTTTCCTCGCGCCGCCGTTCGGTGGCCTCCAGCGTGGCCTGATGGAACTCCTCGGCATCGGGCATGCTACGGAAGCGCGACAGCAGGCCCTTGGCCTCGTCTACCCGCTCTTCCTCTACGACCCAAATAGTGACGGCGCCATCCGTGTCCGCCTCCAGCTCGGCTTCAATGTCATGCACATAGAGGTAGTCGGCAAACGTCTGCGCCTGCTCCTCCGTCGTCAAATATCCAATGGCTCTCATCGTAATTTATCGCTTCCATTTCGGTTCAAAGCGCCCGGTCCAGGCATCCCGGGCCGCCAGCAGCAAGGCCCAATTCACCCCCCCAAATGCCCCCAGCAGGCCCAGCAGGCGTGACTGAACGCGCCGCCCGGCCCCATATGCCATGCTGCTGACCAGCAGCCCGGCCGCCCCACCCCAAAAGACCACGCTCCACCAGCCAAAATAGCCATGAGAGAGCACGCCATGCTCAAATTCCATCATGCCTGCCGATATTAGCGCGCAAACCACCAAAAAGGGAGTCAAAAGTCTCAAAAACTTGTGCGAAACCCATTGAAACCATATTTTATTAGCAAAAACGGAGTAAATCCGAGGTTCCAGCCTCCCGATTTGCCAAATTCCGGCTAAAGTGCGTCGTTTTCTGAGCCCTTCACGACCAAAATCGGCAGTTGGCACATCAAAAACACGCGCTAATGGCTCAAAAATGCACCTAAACCCGTTCAAAACGGCCTTCATGGGGATCAAAACGTCATCCACGAGCGTTTTATTGTGAATTTCATCACATAAAGTGCGCCGGATGGCATAAAGCGCGCCGGTCGCGCCCGGGACCGCCCAAAATCGGCTTTCGCAGGCACGGATAAACTTTTCGTAGCCCCAGTAGGCTTGAGCCCCCTTTTGGGCACCGCCGCCGACTGTTTCATAGACCAATTCGCCAGACACGACCCCGACCGACTCATCGGCAAAGTTGTCGAGCAGATGCGTGATGGCCCCCTCTTCGACGCGCTGGCGCGCATCCATCATCACCACAATCGGCTGGTTTGCCTTCGCCATGAGATCGTTGAGGACGGCCGCCTTCCCGCGTCGTTCCGGAAAATCCAGCACATGAATCTGCGGGACGGAAAGATTCGAATTCGCTGGTGTTGCCGCCACGTTTTGCAACGCCGCAGCCGTTCCATCGGCACCGCCATCCAATCCGATCCAGATGTCGCGGATAGGTTCTTGCCGGGCCAGGTCCTGAAGCTGGCGCAGTTTACGCGGCAGCGCAGCCTCCTCATTATGGGCGGCGATCAGCACTGCCACCCCGCCCGCGAATGGCCCCTTGTGCACGGGCCGCCCCCCCACCCGCGCCAGGAACCAGATCAGCAGCGGATAGCCGGCGTAGGTATACGCCAGCAGAGCAATTGAAATGGCGAGCAGCCACGGCATCATCCTTCTTTACCCGAATCTGCCCGCCGCTTCAATCCGGGAAATGTCGCCACCCCCCCCCCACCGCGTGAGGTCTAGGGCGGGATCGAGGTGCTGCGCTCGCTGAATGCGGCGGCTGTTCCTTCCCTCTCCGATCGGGCGCGCCCAGCGGGCGCACCTAGAGTGGAAACCGTTGCGGGGCACTCTTCCCCAACGGTGTCATTCGCGGGGACGGCCTGGCGGGTGGGCAGCCCCGGCCGTGCACTATTCGATCCAACGGCTTCACAAATGAGCCATTTTGCGCTTTAATGCACTGTTTTCGCCTTGGAGACCTTTAGAATATGAAAGAAGCAGAACTCAATCTGATAGGCCCTCGCATTCGTCAACTGCGCGAACAACGCGAGTTTTCGGTAGACACGCTGGCTGAGCAAAGCGGCTGCAGCCCCGACATGATCGCCGCGCTGGAAGCGGGCGACCTGATTCCATCGCTGACACCGCTGCTGCGGTTGGCCCGCGGTCTGGGCACCCGCCTGGGCACACTGCTCGACGACCAATCGCTGGACGGCCCGGCGGTGGTCCGCCGCAACGACCCGAGCGCGGCCATTCATTTCTCTGGCAATGATCCGACGCGCAAGCGCAGCACGCTGGATTTTCACACGCTGGCCCCGCGCAAAGCCGCGCGCAATATGGAGCCTTTTTTGATTGATGTGCATCCGGCCACCGGCGAGGTGGTGCTCAATGACCACGAAGGCGAGGAATTCATTTATGTTTTGTCCGGGCGCATTGAAATTCTCTATGGCAAAGAGGCGTATCAGCTCGAGGCTGGCGACAGCATCTATTATGAATCGGCCGTGCCCCATCACGTCCATGCCTTGGACGGCGACGCCCAAATTCTCGCGGTCGTCTACGCCCCCGCCTAGCCGATGAGTGCCCCCCCCCCCACTGCCCCTGATGGTGAGCTGACCGCCGATGCCACTGCGGCACCCATCGGCGCTGGCGCCGACGGTTTCACCACGCTGACGCTTGGCGAGCAGCTCGAATTCTGGGCCCGCACCACGCCCGACCACGAGTTTTTGGTTTATCCCGACCGCACCCTGCGCTGGACCTACGCCCAGTTCAATGAGCGGGTTGACCGTCTGGCCAAGGGGATGCTCGCCATCGGGCTGCGCAAGGGCGACCATGTCGGCATCTGGGCCAAAAATGTGCCCGACTGGCTCGTGTTCCAATTTGCCTGCGCGAAAACCGGTGCCGTGCTTGTCACGGTCAATACCGCATACAAGGCCGAGGAACTCGACTACATTCTGCGCCAATCGGACATGAAGATGCTGGGTTTGATTGATGGCTTCCGGGACGTCAATTACATTGAGATCATCAACGATTTGGTCCCCGAGCTTAAGCAGCATCCGCGCGGTCATCTGCACAGCAAAACCTATCCGCACCTGACGCACATCTGTTATGTGGGCCAGGAAAAGCACCGCGGCATGTACACCACCGCCGAACTGATACTGCTGGGCGACCATCAGCCCGATGCCCTGCTCGACGCCGCCCGCGCCGCCATCGACTGCCACGACATCGTCAACATGCAGTACACCTCGGGCACCACCGGCTTCCCCAAAGGGGTCATGCTGACCCACCACAATCTGCTCAACAACGGCTGGAGCATTGGCCACCGCCAACGCTTCACCGCCACCGACAAGCTCTGCCTACAAGTGCCGCTCTTCCACTGCTTCGGCGTGACGCTCGGAGTGATGGCGATCCTGTCCCACGGTGCCACTTTGGTCTGCGTTGAGGTCTTCGATCCGCTGCTAGGGCTGGCGGCCATTCATCAGGAAAAGTGCACGGTGCTCTACGGGGTCCCCACCATGTTTATCGCGATGTATACCCACCCGATGTTCGGGATGTTCGACATGACCAGCCTACGCACCGGCATCATGGCCGGCAGTGTCTGCCCGATGGAAGTCATGAAGCGCGTCATCGCGGATATGCACATCCGCGAGATCACCTCCGTTTACGGCCTGACGGAAGCCTCGCCGGGCATTACCCAAACCTATGGCCGCGATCCCATTGAACTGCGCGTGGGGACGGTCGGCCCCGCCTTTCCCGGAGTGGACGTTGCCATTCTGGATCCCGTCACCCGCGAGCCCCTCGCGCCCAACACTGAAGGCGAAGTCTGCTGCCGCGGCTACAACGTCATGAAGGGCTACTACAAGATGCCCGAGCAGACCGCGTCCGTCATCGACTCAGACGGCTGGTTACACACCGGCGACCTGGGCACCTGCGACGAAAATGGCTACTACCGCATTACCGGGCGCATCAAGGACATCATTATCCGCGGCGGCGAAAACATTGCGCCCAAGGAGATCGAGGACCTGCTGCTGCCGCTGCCTGAAATTCAAGACGTACAGATCGTCGGTGCCCCCGATGACAAGTATGGCGAGATTCCCGTTGCGTTCATCATCCTCGCCCGCGGGCAAACTCTGGCCGAAGAAGACATCCGCGACCACGTCCGCCAGCATCTCGCCGCCTACAAGGTTCCCAAGTATGTCTTTTTCGTATCGGAGTATCCCTTGACCGCCAGCGGTAAGATTCAGAAGTTCAAGCTCCGCGAGCAGTCCCAGGAGCTTGTTGACCACCGCCGCACCGCTGGAGCAGCCGAAAACTGAATCTGCCGGGAGTCTCGGTTATTATAATATGTGAGACAACCCGCATGGGGCTGGCGCACTCTATTCCGAAGAATCGTTTGCCCCCGCCCCCTCCAACCGGGCGGCCAGCATGGGACCTATTTGTTCCACATCGCCGGCCCCGACGATCAGGATACAGTCGCCCGCGCGCCAGCGCGATTCGATTCGGTCAGCGGCATCGGGCAGATCGTCTGCCAGCTCTGCCGCCGCTGTGCCATCGCGTTGAAAGTGCATCAGCAAATCAGCCGATGATCCCCCGGCCAGCGGCGGTTCACTGGCGGCATAGACCGGCAGCAGAACCACGCCGGCCACCCCCGCAAACGCCGCAGGAAATAACGCCCCCAGCGCCCGGGTCCGCGTGTAGCGATGGGGCTGAAACACGGCCCAGATACGGTCGGCGCCCGCCTGTCGCGCTGCGGCGACCAGGGCCCGGATTTCCGATGGATGATGGGCATAGTCGGCCACCACGCGAATGCCGCGGGCGTCGGCGACGGATTCAAACCGGCGCTTCGGCAATACAAACGTGGCCAGCGCCGCGCACGCGGCCTCCATGCCCCCCCCCCCTGGCAGTCGCAGGCCGCCAGCGCTGCCGCCGCATTGAGTACGTTGTGGCGCCCCGTCAGCGGCAGATACGCCATCGCCGCCCGCCCCCCTGGCAATGTAATTTGAAAGCGCGTACCGGCGGGGCCCGCCTCCCGGATATCCACCCGGATATCCGCGTCCGCTGCAAAACCAAACGACACCCCCCCCAGGGCACGGCCGATCTTCGACGCAACGGGATCATCCGCGCCAACTATCACCCCCCGGGCCTGCCGCGCATATGTTCGGAAACAATCCTCCATATCAGCGTTCGAGCTAAAATGCTCCATGTGGTCAAATTCGATATTGGTAATAATCGCCAGCTCCGGGGCATAATGGGCGAGGGTCCCGTCGCTTTCATCGGCTTCGATCACCAGCCAATCCGCCCCCCCCACCCCGGCTGGCGCGCCATCCGGCGGCAACTCCCCTCCAATGCACCACGAGGCGTCCACGCCACTCGCGCGCAAGATGTGCGCCAGCATGGCGGCCGTCGTTGTTTTGCCATGCGACCCGGCCACCGCGATGGTCTTCCAGTCTTCCGCCAGCACGGGCAGCACCTGGCCACGCGGGAATAAGGCGATTTTTTTCTGCTGCGCCGCCACGCGTTCGGGATGCCCCGGTTGCAGCGCCGGGCTATAGATGGCCCAGTCCACGCCATCGAGGTGCGCCGGATCATGGCCGGTCGTGGCGGGAATACCGCAAGCGCGCAGCCAGGCCAAGGTTCGCGGCGCACCGCTATCACAGCCATCGACCCGCAGATCACGTGCGGCCAGCAGACGCGCCACGCCAGTCATACCCATCCCGCCAATGCCCATCAGGTGGACCCGCGCCCCCGGCTCGTCTATCCAGCGCCGCACTTCGGCGCGCCAACGGCTGTCCTCGACCCGCGTCATGGCGTCGTGGCGCAGGATTCCACCAGCGCCGCCAGCGCGCGTGTCCCATTACGGACGCCTTCGTGTTTGGCGGCGGCCCGCATCCGCTGCAACCGTTCCGGGTGATTCATGGTCTGCGCCAGATAGGCCACCAGCCAGGCCGGCGACAACGCGGATTCATCGACGACATCGGCCGCCCCGTGTTTTTCCAGCGCGCGCGCATTAGCCGTCTGGTGATCCATGGCAGCCCGTGGATACGGCACAAAGAGCGCGGGCAAGCCAAAGAATGCCAGCTCGGCACACGTCGATGCCCCAGCACGACAGATCGCCAAATCTGCCGCGTGATAGAGCGGGGCCATATACTTGGTGAACGCAATCACCTCCGCGCTCACCCCGGCAGCACGATAGCCCTCACGCACCGCGGCCTCATCCTGGCGCCCCGTCAGATGCGTCACGTAAAATGGCGCGTTATTTTTCTTGAGGCGGCCCAGTGTTTCGACCATGACATCATTCAAGCGGTGGGCGCCCATGCTGCCGCCCATTACCAGCAGGCGGAAGGGCGACTGAACACCCTCTGCCCGCGGGGGCAGGCTGGCGCTGGCTTCGGTCAGTTCTTCGCGCAAGGGCATACCGACGACGGTTATGTTGCCGCGGGGCAAATGATAGCGTGTTTCTTCAAAGCCGGCGGCAACGGCCGCCGCGCCGCCCGCGAAGAGCCGCACAGCCCGCCCCGGAATCACATTGGCCTCGTGCAGCACAATCGGCACGCCCAGCCAACGTGCGGCCCCGCAAGGCCCGACCGAGGCATAGGAGCCCATTGCCAACAGCACCTGCGGCAACTCGCGGCGCATGTGGACCCGGCAGTGACGCACCGCCCGCGCCAAATACCAGACGGCCCGCAGAGCGTCCAGCGAGAATCCCGATGGCAAGCCGCGCGCCGCCACCTGCACCACGGGGCCGTCCCAATCTTTTAGCGCCGCTTGTTCGGTGTCCCGCCCGGTTACCCACAGCGTGACCCTATGCCCGCGGCGCAACAGTTCATGTGCCGTGGCCAGCCCCGGAAAAACATGTCCGCCTGTCCCCCCGCACGCCACCGCTATATTCATCGTGCTCCACGCCGTTCAAACGGGACTGGCAGAGCTGTCGGCAGCGCCCCCTCCACCGTCAGGAGCCATTGCTTCCAACCCAAACCAGACGAGAATCCACCCAGGCGCCCATTGGCCGCCACGACTCGATGACACGGAATGAACAGCGGCACCGGATTTGCCCCGCACGCGCCGCCAGCCGCCCGCACGGCCCGGGGGTGGCCAGCCTGGCGCGCCACGGAGGCATACGTTTCCGTACGCCCGCGGGGAATTCGCTGCAACGCGCGCCAGATGGCCTGCTGGAAGGGGGTGCCCTGCGCGAATACGGCGGGATGGACGGCGGAGCTTTTTCCTGCGGCCCGCCCCTCGATCAGCGCACAAACAAACGCCAACGCATCCCGCAACAGCACCGGTGAATCAGGGGGCGTCTGCACATTGCTCACCACGGGCGGATGTCCCGAAAGGCGGCGGGGTGCCGCGGGCAGATCGCATTGGCAGACGCCGCGGTTTCCCGCGCGGACAGCAACGGGCCCCCACGACGTATCCACGATGCCCGTGACAATATCCAGCGGCGGCGGCGTCATGTAACCATCTTGAACAGAATGAATCCCAGCCCCAGCACCATCAGAATCATGAACAAGGCCCGCAAGCGCTGACGGCCCCGGTCCTGGCGGGCTTCGCGCACCCGCTTGAGCCCCGTTGTGCCAAAATAACTGCGGAAGCGGTCATGCGCAGGCGGCATCAGCCGCGTGACCGTCTCTTGTCCGCCAATGGCAGGACGCAGCAGATCGGTACGCTGCAAGCGCGGCATGATGACCCGCTTGGTATCGAGCCCCTCCGGTCCCGGCTCGAAATCCACCGATTCCCCGTAGGCCGGCATCCCCTCGGTTTCCATGTCCAGAACATCCACGGCCAACGGGGGCGGGATCGCCTCTACGGGCATCTCGCGCAGCGCAGCCTCCGCCAGACGCACATCCGATTCGGGCAGCGACTCCGCCCAGCGTTTGACTTCGCGGATGCGAGTGCGCACCCGTCGGCGTTCACGATCGATCGCCCGCAGGCGTCGTTCCATGGCTTGAGATGTTCGGGGAATGCTCACCGGTTAAACATGATAATAGAAGACCATCCAGACCACCGCCAGCAGCGCCAGCACCAGCATCAGCGGCAGGGTAAACGCCACGCCCGCCCGCAGCCAATACGCAAAGCCCTGTGCGCCAGCGGCCACGGGTGTCCGCTTGGACTCCCCGCCCATGCCGTCCAGGGCGTCAGAATGGGGGCCTGTCTGGGAGCGAATCGCGTCAATTTTACCCAAAGCCTGGTTGTACTCCGTGCGCACTTTTTCCAACAGCGCCAATGCGTTATTCAGCTCATCCAGCAGATGGGCATCCTCCCAGTCGTCTTCCTTCAGTCCATTTACTTCCTCGAGGCGCTCACGGAATACGCGACGGGTTTCATCCAACAAGTGGGCCAGGCGGTCCGCTTGCAGGCGCTCTTTTTCCATCCACGCCAGGCTCTCATTGAGCTGGTCTTTCATCTCGCGCCGACCGCTATCGAAGGCCTCCTGCTTCTGACGCATTTCTCCGAGCAATTTGCGTTCGCGTTCCAACTCCTCTTGGCGCGCGCGCAACCGATCGAGTTCCTGGGCCTTGCCCACCATCTGCTCGGTGACCTCCTGTTTGTGGCGGGTCATATGCGTGAGGGACAGGTCCCCAATCGGCCGATTGGGCAGATCGCGCGACGACGGAATATTTCCATCGCGTGGAATGGCGGTGCTCTCATCATCCAGTTTTATTTTCAGGGCCGCTTCGCGTTCGCGAACCAGATCGTCGTCGAAAAAATCGGTAGCCATGCCGGCTGCTCCTGTTCAGTCCGCGGGGATCACGAGGGTGGCGCCCACGCGGACATTGTTGGGGTTTTGAATGTGGTCCTGATTGGCTTTAAAAATTCGATTCCAGTGACCGGGCGATCCATAGTAACGCGCGGCGATGGTGCCCAGCGTTTCGCCGGCACTGACCACGTGGGTCCGCGCAGCCGCAGCCGGTGCGGCCGCCGTTGGGGCCGCCGGTGCGGCGGGGGTGGCGGTGGAGCGACGGGGCGCGGCAACCGACGCGGCAGCGGCCTCCATCTCACCGGAACGCCACAGCGCCAGTTCGGTTTCCAGTGTACGAATACGGTCATTCCGCACCTGTAGATCGCGCTGCCATTCCTCCGGAGTGGCGCCGATTTCCGCGGCAAAATTCATTCGGCAAAAGCGAATCAATTCCTCGACGGCCTCGCGATTGGGGGAATCGGGGCGCAACGCCAGATACCGTTGATAATGATAGATCGCGCCGACGTAATCTTGGCGGTAATTATCGAGCATCAGTGCGAGTTCGCGATGTGCCAGAGCGAGCGTCGGCCTACGCTTCAGCGCCTTCTGGCATTCCGTGATTGCGCGATCAATATCCTGGTCCTGTTTCGCCCTCAGAGCACGGCGCATATACCGGTTACGGGCATCCCGCACGTCACTGGGAGCACGCTCACACCCCATTGCCGCCACCAGACACACCAGCACGAGGCCGCCGCCCATCCGCACAAATTTCGACACCCTTTTCATGAGCGCCACCCTATCAAACCCATACGGCCAAAATCAACTCATCGTTATCGGAAATGCCCCGCGATGCCCCAGGCGAATCATCCCCCGGAAACTACTCAATTCCACTCGTCGCCCGCCTTATTTTCGAGGCGGCGCTGTTTAAAAAAACCTTTTATCAGGGCCGTACACTCCTCTTCAAGGACACCGCTGATCACCTCGGCGCGGTGATTCAGTTCGGGCGTCTGCAAAATTGGGAAGCGCGACACCGCGCCCCCGCGCAGAGGATCACTCATCCCCCAGACCACCAGGGGGATACGCGCCAAAACAATCGCTCCCGCACACATGGGGCAGGGTTCTTTGGTCACGTAGAGAATGCTGTGCGTCAGGCGCCAGTCTCCGGCAGCGCTGGCGGCTTGGGTAATCGCGATCATTTCGGCGTGGGCCGTCGGGTCCTTCAGGGTTCGGGTCTGATTCCAGGCCTGTCCCGCCAGGTGTCCACTGTTATAGATGACGGCCCCCACGGGCACCTCGCCAGCCTCAGCCGCACGCTGCGCCTGGCGCAGCGCCTGGCGCATACGCGCCTCATGCACGGCCATTCCTGGCGGCAGCAGGCTCATGGGCGGGGCTCCTTGCCCAGTATCCAGCGTTTATTGAACCAGAAATAGTTTTCGGGATGAGCCCGCACCGACTCCCCCAGCCGATCCATCACATACTGCATGATCTGCCGTCGATCCGCCTGCTCATCGAGGGCCGGGTCCGATTCCACACGCCCGGTAATGCGCCAATCGTGCTGGACCCACCCCCGGCGCAACACTTCGGCGACAATAATCGGCACGCCCGCCGCGCGGGCATAGCGCGCTGCTCCGGGCGGCACCGTGGTCTCCACCCCCAAAAACCGCACCGGCACCCCCCCCCCTTTCGCCCGTACATCCGGCAACAACGCCAACACCTGGCCCGCGGCCAGTTTGCCCGGGATTTCCCGAATGGCCCGGCTGCGATTTTCGATAGCCTCCACTCCGGTGCTCACCCGAATCCGATTGATCCAGGCATTCATCAGCGGATTCTTTTGCCGCCGGGCCAGTACCATCAACCGCAGGCCCTGCGAATGAAGCGCAATCCCCGCCAGCTCCCAGTTGCCCATGTGCGGCACCACCACAATCACCCCGCGCCCCTGCGCCAGTTCTGCCCGCGCTTTTCTCACCGGGTCCAGATTGATGTGACGCGCCACCCATGCCGGCGTCACCCCCGGCAAGCGCATCCCCTCCACCGCGGTAAAGGCCAGATTACGAAACGCCAGCCAGGCGATCCGGCGCAACTGCCGGTCGGTCGGCGCCGGGCCCAATCCCTGCCGCAGACGGCGCAGGGTGCGGACGCGCAGGCTCTTGCTCACACTAAATCCCAACCGGGCCGGCCCCCAGGCCAGCGCCAGTGCCACCCGGTGCGGCAACCGCACCAACAGACCTGATGCTGCCCGCAACACCACGTATTCAAGGAACTGTGTCGGCTTCACTTTCATGGCTAGTCCGAATGCCTCATCCCTTTCGTGACGACTCGAAAACCGACATCCCGCCCGCGGTAGTTCGCGGGGAAGGTCTGTCGGCACTCCACGCGCAACCGGGCCGGGTCCCGTTCCGACCAGGCCCCGCCGCGCGCCACCCGCACATCGGGCGAGTCCCCGTCGCCGGGAGCACACCATTCATAAAGATTACCAGCCATGTCATGCAATCCAAATCCATTGGCGGGGAAACGCCCGACCCGCGCGGCGGGTCCCGTCGCGTCGAATTGAGCCAGGCGGGCCGGGTCACCGCCCCAGCCCCAGGGATATGGCGCGCCATCCACCCCGCCGCGGGCGGCCCCCCTCCACTCGGCTTCCGTCGGCAGGCGCACAATTTGGCCCGTCTGCTGCGAGCGCCAGCGGCAGTAATCCTCCGCCTCGGCCGCGGTGACCTCCGCCATCGCCTGGCGTCGCGCGCCCCGCCGCACAACATACTGCCCCCCGTCATGGCGATCGATCTGAGCCGTACCGGCGAATTCCTCCGTCCGCGTAGCATTCAGGTACGCCACAAATTCCTCCACGGTCACTTCATAGCGCTGCATTTGGAACCCGCCGCCGGGGCCCAGGCGCGTGTCGTGAAGCGGAATGTCCACCCAGGAGCCATCCGTGCATCCGGCACAGGCCAACACCACCAGCATCCGAATGATTGCGCCGCGCGACATAGCAGCTTTATAGCGCATCTGACTTTGACATTCCACTGCCAAATCCCCATACTGCCCTCCACTAGTCAACCCGACGCGAAAGGTGGCGGACATGGTTACGCGCAAATCGAAGATCACTGGTTATGGCATGGTGACGGGCATCTATGGAGTCCTTGGTCTTGGTGTTCTCCTGGGCATTCTCATCGGTCTGCCCTTGCGGCGCATCGACGGTTGGCAGGGATCCCTCTCCGAACTGGCCGCGCTGCTGGCCGCCGGCATTGGCCTGGCCTATATCCTGCTGGCCATCGTGGACTGGGTCCTGCAACGACGCGCGCTGGCCGCGAATCCGCTACCCGATGAATTGGACCTCAGCGAACGCGCCATCGCCACCGAGCAGCTCACGGCACTCCAGGGCCAGTCGTTGCTGCACCGCCACATCCGCCGCTTACTCGCCGCCTGGGCCGCGGGCGCCTCGGGTCCCCAGGTGGCCACCATGGCCGGCAATCAGATGCAGCGCCTGCTGGGAACCCTCGTGGCCGAAACTGCCGCCATACTGGTCTTGCTCGGCGCGACCGCCGGCTTCATGCCCCCCCAGGTTCTGTTGACCCTGACCTCCGGCCTGATGGCCCTGCTCGTGCTGGTGGCGGTCGCCCGCATTCAATTGGCCTCGCACCTCGCAGGCTATATCGAATCCAATTTACTCGCCCGCATCGGCAATGACACCCCCGCCGCCGCGGGCCTCGAATTCGCCCAGGCCGTCGCCGCCTCCGTCACGGCATCCACTGAATCCCTCGAAAAAGCGCAAACATCATTCGCCACCCAACTCGTCCAGATCCAGGAACAAAGCACCGCCCAGCTCACCAAGGCCCAGGCGGATGCTGCCGCCCAGATGGCCAAGGCTCAGCAGGATGCCAGCGCCCAGCTCGCGCAGGCGCAACAGGATGGCAACCGTCAGCTCGCCAAGGCCCAGGACACGATTGCCGAGCAGCTCGGCCGCGTCACGGAACTGGCCAGCTCCATCGACGCGATCCTCAAGCTCCAGCAAGCCGTCGATGGCACCCTCAAAGGCGTGGCGGTCACGGATGAATTCAAGTCCACCCTGACCGCCCTCAAGCAGCACCTGGCGGAATCCGACGAGCTACTCAAGGCGGCGGCCAAGCCGCGCACCATCCGCCTGGTGGAGAAGGACAACGAATAACGCCTCCTCCAACGCGGCCCTCCCCCCCGCCCCCGGAACGGCCTCGGCCCCGGGGGCGGTGGCATCTCCACTTCCGCCGGGCCTCTACCTCGTCGGCACCCCCATCGGCAACCTGGAAGACATCACCCTGCGCGCCCTACGCATTCTGCGCGATGCCACCCACATCCTCGCCGAAGACACCCGCCACACCCGGCGGCTCCTCGACCGCTACGGCCTAACCACCCCCATGATCTCCTGCCATAAGTTCAATGAGCGCGCGCGCGTCGAGGAGATGCTGCGCCGCATTCACGCGGGCGAATCGCTGGCCCTCGTCACCGATGCCGGGATGCCCGGACTGTCCGACCCCGGCGCCCGCGCCGCGTCTGCGGTCCGCGCGGCCAACCTGCCCGTCACGGTCATTCCCGGCCCGACCGCCCTCACCGCCGCCATCGCCCTCTGCGGTATCAGCCAGGGCCGCGGCTTTCTTTTTGATGGCTTTCTCGACCATAAAACCGCTGCCCGCCGTCGGCGCCTCCGCCAGCTTGCCGATACCCCCTTGCCGGTCGTGTTCTACGAATCCACGCACCGCATTCTCAAACTCCTCGACGAAGTCGAAGAAGAGCTGGGCCCCGACCGCCAGATGTTCATCGCCCGCGAACTCACCAAAAAATTTGAGCAAGTTCTCACCGGCTCCCCCGGCGACCTCCGCGCGCACTTCGCCACCCACTCGCGCAAAGGCGAATTTGTCGTCATCCTCCTGCCCGCTTGACCATGCCGCCCGACCTCCGCAAGATTTACGACGGGTTCGCCGAGACCTACGAAGCCAGCCGCGGCCGCTTTGACATGACCGGCGTCCTCGCTCCATTTTTCTGCGCCCTGCCATCTCGCCCCGGACACCTCCTCGATCTCGGCTGCGGTGCCGGCGAACCCTTCCCGCGCTTCTTTCTTGAGCACGGATGGGATGTCACCGGCGTGGATGTCTCCCCCCGCATGCTCGAACTCGCGGCCCGCTACGCCCCCCGCATGCAGACCCTCTGCGCCGATCTCGCCGACGTGGACTTCCCTCCCGCCGCCTTCGATGCCGTCACCTGCATCTATGCCCTTTTTCACGTCCCCCGCGCCCGCCATCCCGGCCTGTTTGCCCACTTCGCCCGCTGGCTCCGGCCCGGCGGCAAAACCCTCTTCACCTATGCCACCCGGGACTACACCGGCCGGGACGAATTCGAGGGCACCAAGGAATTCATGGGCCAGCCGCTCTTCTACAGCCACACCACCCCCGACAACCTCCGCGCCCAACTCGAAACCGCCGGCCTGCGCCCGGAGGCCTTTGACTATCGCGACATCGGCGGCGAAACCTTCCTTTGGGTCACCGCGTCCAAACCCTGTCCGTCCGGGCCCCTCCGCTGA
>JAQUJC010000054.1:22717-26485 GCA_028681135.1 Kiritimatiellia bacterium
GCGCACCCCTTTTTCCCGCTTTCCGCCCCTCCCCCTTCCTGTTAGATTCAGCCTTTTGACGATCTCAACCTCGAACGGATTTGACCATGACCAAACGAATGCTGCTGTCCGCTAATGAGGCGATTGCCTGGGCCGCCTACCGCTCCGGCTGCCGTGTCGCCACCGCCTATCCCGGCACCCCCTCCACCGAAATCATGCACCACGTGGCGGAATTCAAAGGCGCCATCAACTGCGAATGGTCCGTCAATGAAAAGGTCGCCATGGAAATCGGCATTGGCGCCTCACTGGCCGGCGTCCGGGCGCTTGTGGCGATGAAGCATGTCGGGCTCAATGTCGCCATGGACCCCTTGATGACCTTTACCCATCTCGGCGCCATCGGCGGCATGGTGATTATCAATGCCGACGACCCCAGCATGCACTCCTCCCAGAACGAACAGGACAACCGCTCACTGGCCAAGTTTGCCCGGGCCGTGCTCTTCGAACCCGCCGACTCGCAAGAGGCCTTTGACATGGTTTGCGCGGGCTTCGACCTGAGCGAACAATTTCAGGTGCCCGTCATCGTCCGCACCACCACGCGCACCGCGCACACCTCCACCCTCGTGGATATCGGCTCCACCGAACAGGGCGAGGCCACCCCCATCCCCTATGTCAAAAATGCCCAGCGCAATGTCGCCATCCCCGCCTTTGCCCGCCCGATGCGCGCCAAGGTCGAAAAGCGGACCGCTGCCCTGCGCGACCTCTCCGAAGCGTCCCCCTTTAACCGCGCGGAACCGGGCAGCGGCGACCTCGGCTTCGTCGCCTCCGGCGTCGCCTGGCAATATGTCAAGGAGGTGTTTCCCGATGCGCCCATTTTCAAAGTTGGCCTCTCTTTCCCGCCGCCCATCGAGGCGATTCGCGCGTTCGCCCGCGACCTCCAGCGCCTTGTTGTGATTGAGGAATCGGACCCCGTGATTGCCGACCAGCTCCGCGCCGCCGGCATCGCCGTGCTTGAGCCGAAAACCCAACTGCGCATGATGGAACTCAATCCCATGCGCCTCGAACAGCTCAGCGCTGAATTGCTCGGCACCCCCGCCCCCACCCCCCCCCAGCCCGAAGGCCATATCCCCGTGCGCCCCCCCGTCCTCTGTTCGGGATGCACCCACCGCGGCCCGTTTCACATTCTCTCCAAACTCAAGACGACCGTCTGCGGCGATATCGGCTGTTATACCCTTGGTGCCGCGCCGCCCTTGGCCGCCATGGACACCTGCATCTGCATGGGTGCCGCCATTGGCACCGCCATCGGGATGCGCAAGGCCGGCCTGCCCAATCCCCGCATCGCCGCCGTCATGGGCGACTCCACTTTTTTCCATTCGGGCATGACCGGGCTGCTCGATGTCGCCTACAACCGCATTCCCATCACGGTGATGGTATTCGACAACCGCATTACCGCCATGACCGGCCACCAGGAAAATCCCGGCAGCGGCCAGACCCTCCTCGGGGAGCCGGCGACGGCTGTTCGGATTGCCGAGGTCGCCCGCACCCTGGGCATCACTCGCGTCCACGAAGTCGATCCCTATGACCTCGCCAATCTCGAAAAGATATTTACCGACTGCCTCGACTCCGGCGAGCCCGCCGTCGTCGTCGTCCGCGGCCCCTGCGTTCTCCACGAGAAGTGGGCGGGCACCTTCATCAATGTCGTCGATGCCGAAAAATGCACGGCCTGCGGAGCCTGCTTCCGCCTGGGCTGTCCGGCCATCATCCGCAGTGAACCCAAGGAGCCCGGCAGCACACGCTCCAAATCGAAAATCGACCCCATGTTCTGCACTGGCTGCAACCTCTGTGCCCAGGTGTGCAAGTTCGACGCCATTTCCCCCGCCAAGTAGGAAAGGACCCCCCCATGACCCCCCCCCCCCTCACGTCCATCTTCAACATCTCGCTCGTCGGCGTCGGCGGGCAGGGTATTCTCCTCACCTCCGATGTTCTCGCCCTCGCCGCAATGCACGCGGGATTTGATGTTAAAAAATCCGAAATCCACGGCATGTCCCAGCGCGGCGGTTCCGTCATCAGTCAGGTCCGCTTTGGCCCCAGGGTCTATTCCCCCATCATCCCCGACGGACAATCCGACATCCTGGTTTCCTTTGAACGCACCGAGGCCCTCCGCTGGGGGCATCTGGCCAAACCCGGCGCCCACATTCTCGTCAACGACATGGAACGCGTCCCCATCACAGTCTCCAGCGGACAGTACCCCGCGGTGGAAAACGCCGTCGAACGCCTCGCCGCCTATCCCGGCTTGCGACTCCTGTCCGCCAATCCCCTGGCCGAACAGGCCGGCAGTATTCGCACCGCCAATGTCGTCCTGGTCGGCGCCCTCTCCACCCTCGTCCCCTTCGCCAAAGCACATTGGCAGACCGCCCTGAACGAGCGTATCCCCGAACCATTTCTCGACGTTAATCTCCGCGCCTTCGCCCTCGGACGCGACGCCATCGCCTGACCCCCAACACCCGCTCGCCGTTTTCCACGCTATGGAAAACTTTTTGGCAATTTTTCCACGCTATGGAAGATTTTTTTGTGATTTTTCCACGCTATGGAAACGGTACAGACTGTGGTACGGTTGCTCCACTATGAGCGCGGAACACGCCAGAGGCTCCCGGCGGAAATGTCGGGTATTGATTAACCCCAAATCGGGGACGAAGTCGGCGGTTGCATCACTTAGGGAGCTTATTGAGCGCGGATTGACGCGCGCGCAAGCCGAGGTCACCACCCAATTCAGCCACAGTGTGGCGGATGGCCAGCAGAAAGCCCGCCGCGCCGTCCAGGAAGAGGTGGATACGATTTTCGTCGTAGGCGGCGATGGGATGGTCAATAGCATCGGCAGCGAACTGATCGGTACGCCGACGGCCCTGGGGGTGATTCCCACCGGCAGCGGCAATGGGTTTGCCCGTCACTTCGGCATTCCCTTGGACCTGCCCCAGGCCATTGAGGTTTTGGCCACCGCCCCGCGCTTTGCCATCGATGTGGGCACGGCCAACGGCCACCCCTTTTTTGTCACCTGCAGCATGGCCTGGGATGCGGAGATTGTCCGCAGTTTTGAAGCAATGCCCATGCGCGGCATTGCCCCCTATGTGTTTGCCGCCGCCGCCGAGTTGATAACCTTTGACCCCCAGCCGTTTGACATTGAATTCGACGGACACGAGACCGTCACCTTTGACTATCCCGCCATCTGTACGGTGGCCAATCTTACGCAATACGGCGGGGGGGCACAAATTGCCCCGAGTGCCCGCCCCGATGATGGCATTATGGAGATGGTGATGGTGCGTCATCGGGATTTGCCCCATGTGCTGGTCAATATCCGCCGTCTCTTCAACGGCACGATCGACCAGCTTCCCCAAGTGTTTACCCGCCCCTTCCGTCGTCTGGTGGTCACTCGACCGCAAGCGGGGCCCATTCAGGTGGACGGTGAATTACGGGAATCGCCGGCGGGGGTCCAGATTGACCTGCGTCCGCGCGGACTAACGGTACGCGTTCCACAAACGTAACGCCAATTACAGCCTCTCGGGCCAGTCAGGCACATCTGCGATTTGTTTCAAGACTTGAAAAGAAATACTCAGATTCATGGTAAGCGTCCGGCAGAGGACCGTCTTACCTGATGGGAGGAACAGGGACATAGTTGTGGCCTAAAGAAAGGGCCCGACAATGTTTCACATGAATCAAAACTTGAAGGTGGTGTTGGCGGTTCGGCCGGTGGATTTGCGCAAGAGCTTCAACGGATTGTACGCGGTGGCGCAGCAA
>JAQUJC010000055.1 GCA_028681135.1 Kiritimatiellia bacterium
GCGGGGGGGCGGGGCGGCTGAGGGCTTCGCTGGAAATGCGCGGCCAGGGCAGGGAGACATCGGCAAAGATGTTGCGGCCGCCGGCGAGTTCGACAATTTCGTGGAGGAAGGCACCGGGTCCGGCAGTCATGAGCCCCGCGAGGTCTCCCGGGGCATGACCCAGCGCAATAAAAACCGGGATGGGGTCTGGGCGGGCATAGGCATCGACGGCGGCCTGCATGTCGCGCAAGAGCGCCGCGCCGCGGGCTTCGGTTCCCAGCGCAGCGGAAAAAGACATGATGGCCGCGTGCAGATCGGCAAGCGAATCGAGGGGGAGGGTGATGATCGCGAGCCGATGTTGGCGGGCCAGATCCGTCAGTGTTTCGGCTTTCCCCTGGGCCAGAATCAGATCGGGCTGCAGGGCCAGGAACCGTTCACGATTGGGGCTGAGCGCCCCGCCGATACTGGGTTTGGCGGCGGCCTCGGGGGGCCAGGTAGTGAAGTCGGTGACGCCCACGACCTGCGCGCCGGCTCCGAGCGCGAAGACGATTTCGGCGACGGCAGGCGAGGCGCAGATGACGCGTTGCGGGGAGGAAGGGGGGGGGGGGGGGGGGGGGAGAGGGGGGGTGGGGGGGGGGAGGGGGGGGGGGGGGCGGTTGCGCGCCGCCGCATCCGACCAGCCAGACGGCCAACATGGGCAAGATGACTAGCTTACGCACAGCAGAAGGCCGGGTGCTTTGTCTTGCGTGGGGAAGGTCATATCCCTACAATTCTGGATTGAGCAGTTGATTTGGTCAAACAGTATTACGAAGGAGAGATTTTCATGCGCATAAACGCTTACCACGCCCTGCGGCCCCGCGCCGACATTGTTTCACGGGTGGCATCCCCCCCTTATGACACGCTGGACACGGCCGAAGCCGCCGAAATGGCCGCCGGTAATCCGATGTCATTTTTGCACATCAACCATTCAGAGATCGACCTGCCGGCGGGCACGGCCCCCTATTCTGCGGAGGTGTATGCCAAGGCTGCGGAGAATCTGGCGCACTTCAAGCAGCAGGAGTGGCTGGTGCGCGAGGAGCGTCCGCTGATGTATCTCTACAGCCAGACGATGGGCGAGCACACCCAGACCGGGTTGGTGGCGTGTGCGCACATCGATGACTACATCAAGGATCGGATCAAGAAGCACGAGTTTACGCGCAAGGACAAGGAAGACGACCGCACCCAGCACACGGCGACCCTCAACGCCAACGTCGGCCCCGTATTTATCGCGTATCGCGATGTGCCGGAAATCCGCGCGGCCCTGGCGGGCGCGAGGGAGAGCGCCCCGCTATATGATTTCGTGGACGAGTTGGATGTGCGCCATCAGGTATGGCCGGTCGAAAACGCCGAGGAAATCAAACACCTCTTTGCGGACAAGGTGCCGGTGAGTTACATCGCGGATGGCCACCATCGCAGCGCCTCGGCGGTCCGCGTCGGCGCGGAGCGGCGGGCGGCCAACCCGGGACACACGGGCAACGAGGAATACAACTGGTTCCTGGCGGTGATTTTCCCGGCCTCTGAGTTGCAAATTCTGCCCTACAACCGCGCGGTCATGGATCTCAACGGACTTTCTGTGGAGGCGTTCCTGGAGAAGATTCGCGCCATTTTCACGGTGCAAGAAGATGCGGCGCCCCGTCCGCCAGCCCCGCGCCACGTCAGCATGTACCTGGGTGGCCGGTGGTACGGGCTGAGCTGGCCCGAGGTACAGAGCAGCAATCCGGTGGACAAGCTGGATGTCAGTACGCTGCAAAACGGCGTACTGCACCCGTTGCTAGGCATTGACGACCCGCGCACCAATGATCGGATCAAGTTCATCGGTGGCATTCGCGGTCCCGAGGAGCTGGTCAAGCTGGTGGATGAGAAAGGATTTGCGGTGGCGTTCTCGATGGTGCCGACCACGGTCGACCAGTTGATGGCGATTGCCGATGCGGGGGAGGTCATGCCGCCGAAGAGCACCTGGTTCGAGCCCAAGTTGCGTACGGGGTTGCTCTCGCACGAGCTTGATTAGCCTGTGACGTAAGATGCGGCCACATCTGCCTAGTTGGTTCCGCCGTCCCCTTCCGCCTGCCGCGGAAGGGGCGCGCGTCCGGCGGTTGCTGGGGCGGCTGAGTCTGCATACGGTTTGTGAAAGCGCGCGGTGTCCGAATCGGGCCGCGTGCTGGCATGATGGGGCGGCGGCGTTTTTGATTCTGGGCGATGCGTGCACCCGTGACTGCCGGTTTTGTGCCATCACGCACAGCGTCCATCCCGCGCCACCCGATCCGGCCGAGCCGGCGCGTCTGGCGGAAGCCGCCGCGGCGATGGGCCTGCGCCATGTGGTCATCACATCGGTGACACGCGATGATCTGGCCGATGGCGGCGCGGGCCACTTTGCCGCCACGCTGCGTGAAATCCGCGCACGGCTCCCCTTGGCAACGGTCGAAGTGCTGGTGCCTGATTTCCAGAACAAGGCCAACGCCCTTGATGGGGTGCTGGCGGAACGCCCGGACATATTCAACCACAACCTGGAGACCGTGGCGCGCTTGCAGCCGGTGGTGCGGCCCCAGGCCAGTCCCCGCCGTTCGCTGGCGGTGTTGCGTTACGCGGCCACCGCCGGTGCGCGCACTAAATCGGGCTTGATGCTGGGGCTAGGCGAAACGGATGACGAAATCCGCGCGGCGCTGCACGATTTACGCGCAGCGGGGGTGACGCTGCTGACCCTCGGGCAGTATCTGGCCCCCTCGGCAGCGCATCATCCGGTGGCGCGCTATGTCCCGCCCGCGGAATTCGAGGCCTGGCGCACCGCGGCCCTAGCGCTGGGATTCGATGCGGTGGCATCCGGCCCGGAGGTGCGCTCCTCCTATCACGCCGCCGAGCTGGCGGCGCTCGGGAGCGCCTCATGATCCGCCCGCCGCGCATTTTGATTTGCTACCTGGTACGCAACAGCGGGCACCATGCGGCGGCGCGCGCCATCGAAGCTGAAATTCACCGCCTGAATCCGCTGGCCGAGACCCGCTGCCTGGACCTGCTGGAGACGACGCATCCGACCTGGAGCGCCATTGTCCAATATGCCTATATGTCCACCATTCGCCGCACGCCGGAATTGTGGGAGGCACTCTACGACAACTTCTGGTTCGACCTGCTAACGCGGCGTTATATCCGCCCGCTGGTGCAGCGCGGCAACAGCCACAAACTGTGGATTCTGATGGAAGCCTTCCAGCCCAATGCGATTGTCTGCACGCAGGCGCATCCGCTGGCCGTCCTGTCGGCCTATACACGCCGCCAGCAGCAGCCCGTGCCATTGTGGGGGGTGTTGACCGACTATTTGCCGCATCGGTTTTGGTATGTGCCCCCGGCCGATCACATTCGCTATGTGGTGCCGACCGAGACCGCCCTGCAGCGCCTGATGATCCTGGGCACGCCCGCCGACAACATCCACATTTTCGGTATTCCGATCCAGGCCGACGTACTGGCCGCGCGCCGCAAGCGCCTTGCGCCGAGCCCCCAGCGACGCATCGTCGTCATGGGCGGGTCGCGTGGGCTGGGCGTGCGCTTTGCCACAGTTCGCCATCTGGATCGCGCCAAAACTGACTTCACCATTGATGTTGTGACCGGCACCAACCGGCGCTTGCGCAAAAAACTGCTGGCGGCCCGGCACAAGTTCAAGCATCCGATCCGCATTCGCGGCTATGTGCAGGATGCGATGGCGCTGATGCACCGCGCCAGTCTGCTGCTGGGCAAACCCGGGGGACTGACGTCCGCCGAAGCCATGGCCGCGGGCACGCCCATGTTGATTATTCGTCCGCTGCCGGGCCAGGAACGCGGCAATACGGAAACGCTGGTGCGCCACGGTGCCGCGATTCATCTCGACCGCGACCGCGACCTGCCGGGCGTGGTCGATTCGCTGATGGACAATCCCAGCCTGCGGGAGCGGATGCGCGAGAGCGCCCGCTTGCTCGGCACGCCCAACGCCGCCCGGGACATCGCCATTGCCCTGCTGTCTTCCATCCCGCCGGAGGAAGCCGAATGATGTATATCTTCTACCGCGTGATGGCCTTTTTGGTACGGCGGCTACCGCGCAAGGGCGCCTATTGGATCGGATTGCGCATCTGCGACCTGATGTATTATCTCAATCCTCATGGCCGCCGCAGTGTTCGCAACCACATGCGGATCATTTTTGAGCATCAGGACATCGTACCGTCGCGGCGGGTTCTCGATGGCTATACGCGCAAGACCTTTCAGGCGTTTGGCAAATACCTCGCCGATTTCATTCGCTACAAGCATCTCACCCCAGAGGGCGTGCGTGAGACCGTCAGTATTCAGGGGTTGAAGCACTTGGAAGCCATCCGCGACTCCGATCACGGCGCGATTTTACTGACGGCGCACTATGGCAATTGGGAGATGGGCGGGGCCATCATTGCCGCGATGGACATCCCGATCAACGCGGTGGTGCGTCCGGTCGAGTCGCCGTCGCTCGAACGAATCTTCAGCATGTTCCGTCGGCAGCGCGGGCTGAAGGTGATTCCGCTGGCGCATGCCGGCGTGGGGATACTCAAAGCGCTGAAGCGCGGCGAAGTGGTGGCGTTGGTGGGCGACCGCGATTTTACGGGCAATGGGCAGCCGGCACACTTCTTTGGGCGCGAGGTGTCGCTGCCGCGCGGCGCGGCATGGTTTTCGCACCGCACGGGGATACCCGTCACCATGGGGTTTGTCACGCGCGCCCCCGACGATACCTTTATCCTGCGCATCCATCCGCCCATTGATCCTGTTGCCGCCGGCAGCGAAGGCGCCATCCAGGCGCACATCATCCGGATCATGGAAGAGACGATTGCGCGCGACCCCAGCCAATGGTTTATTTTCGATCCCTTCTGGCCGGACGAAGCGGAAACGGACGAGCCGCCCAAGCGTGGTTCACCCGAAGGGTTCGCCCCACCCAAAACGTGACGATGGGCGTCTTTCTTGTCGGCATTGTCATGGCGAGCGGCTGGGGGGGGAGCCCGGGCAAGACGGTGCCTGCCCCCCGGAAACCGGCGGTGTTTGACGGCGGGGGATAATTCTGCGATAACGATTCACTCGCATGACAGTGGCACAACACAATCGATGGGCCCTTTGGGCATTTTGGATCGGGTGGGGCTGGACATGCACGGCCCTGGCTCTGCCGCTATCCAGCGCAACCAATCGACCGGTGCTGGGACGACCGCGCACGGCCTGGCTGCGTTACGACGCATCGCAGCCCTTCACCAATGCGCAAAAGAAGGTGGTGGCGGTGACGAATGTGCAGGTGGCGGGGACCTGGGATATCTGGACGGGGCGCACCGCGATGGTCCAATCGGGGGAGGGGGTGTGGGAACTGGATGCGCGGACGCTGGGGGCGCGCCTGGGGCAGCACCGGTTTAAGTTCATTGTCAATGGCGAGTGGGAACCGGGAGCAAATCGGGTGCTGCCCATCAATCTGGATGGCGAGATTGAATTACCCCCGGCGATGATTCAGCGGGCGGCGATTGATGGCGCCCGTTTGATCCGGGTCTTTTTTCGGAAAAGTTTGCCGGCGGGCATCACGCCGGTGGCGACGGTGGACCCGGCGGTGCCGGTCGCCTGGACCGAGGTGGTGACCGAAATGGCCGATGCCCGGCAAACGGGCTATCTGTTTGCGGAGGGGCTGGTGACATTTCTATTCGATCCGGCGGCCTACGGCTTGGAGCTGCCGACCAACACCCAGGTGGTGGTGGCGGGCAACTTCAACGGCTGGGACAGCGGGGGGGGGAATCCCCAGTGGGTGTTGGAGCCTGGGCGCTTGCCGGGGACGTGGGAGGGGTCGGTGCAGTTGGAGGGCATGCGCCTGCCGCCCGGCGAAAAAGAATTACTGTTCAAGTTTGTGCTGAACGGCCGCGAGTGGCTGTTGCCGCCAACCAACGCCCCCAATGCTTTACCGGATGGCAAGGGCAGTGTGAATCTGAAGCTGGACCTGTTCCGTACGGGCGGGGCAGAGATTCGGATCCACACGGAAGACCCGCTAGACTTAACGCAAACCTATGTGGTGCGCCTCGACGGCATCGGCCCGAGCCCGCTGGGGGTGGAGGCCACGCCGGATGGCGTGTTCGATGAGTTTTACAGCGACAAACCCATGGGCGTGACCCTGGACAAGGAGCGGGGGATAACCACCTACCGCCTATTCGCACCGCGAGCCCGCAATGCCTGGTTGAACTTCTTTGACGGGCCGATGGCGGTGAAATGGAAGCCAACCTTTCAGCGGTTGCCACCGACGGAAGAATATCGGATGTGGAAAGACCCGGCCGATGGCGTGTGGGAAATTTCGACGCGCGGGCTGGACACGGGCCGATTTTATGGTTTCCGGGTGGATGGCCCATTCGGGGAGGGGGAAAGTTTCGATGCCCTCAATGTGGTCGGAGATCCCTATGGGCGAGCGGCGGCCAATGCCGACGGGCTGACGATCGTGGTGGACCCGGAGGAAACCAACCGCTGGTTCCGGGGCTGGACGGACCAGGACTGGAAAACGCCCGCGCCCCAGGACGTGATGATCTACGAATGCCATGTGCGGGGCATGACGGTGCATCCGTCGTCGCGGGCACCGGCACCTCTGCGCGGGACCTATGCGGGCTTGACGGGAACGTTGGGCAAGGGGACGGGCCTGGACCACTTGAAGGACCTGGGCGTGAATACGATCGAGCTGCTGCCGGTCAACGAGTTTTCCGAGAGTACCGATCCGTACAACTGGGGCTATGCGACGGTGTATTACTTCGCGCCCGAGTCGAGCTATGCCACCGAGCCGGAGGCGGGCTCGGCCTATTTTGAACTCAAGCAACTGGTGAACGATCTGCACAACGAGGGGTTCGCAGTGGTGCTGGACGTGGTCTACAACCATGTGGGCGGGCCCAATATTTTCGTGACAATCGACCGGAAGTATTACTTCCGCCTGAATCCGGACCTCAGTTTTTCCAATCACAGTGCCTGCGGCAACGACTTGAAGACCGAAGCGCCGATGCTGCGCAAGCTGATCGTGGACAACATCCGCTATTTCATGGAGGAGTTTCATGTGGATGGCTTCCGCCTGGACCTGGCGGAACTGATCGACATGCAGACCATGCTGGCGATTCGCGACGCCGCGTTGGCCATCAATCCCCATGCGATATTGATCTCGGAGCCGTGGAGCCCGGGGCGCGGCGAAAACAAGTACCAGTTGCGTGAGACGCGGTGGTCGGCCTGGAACAACGATTTCCGTTATGCCGCCAAAGATTTTGCGCGGGGCCGGGGCAATCGCGAGTGGCTGGCGGAGGGCCTATTTGGCTCGGTCAATACCTGGGCACGGAATCCGCTGCAACCGGTCAACTATCTGGAGAGCCACGATGACATGGCCTTCATGGATGAGATCAGCAGCAATCCGGGACATGATGGACGTCGGTTGCGCGATGAGGACGTGGCGCGCAACCGGCTGGCGGCGACCCTGCTGTTCACGGCATTGGGCAAGCCGATGATTTACGAAGGGCAGGAGTTTTTGCGCAGCAAATGGGGGATTGTGAATACGTACAATCGGGGCGACGCGGTAAACGCGGTGCGCTGGGCGGACCGTGAACGCCCGTTGGCCAAGCAGGCGTTGGGCTGGTACCGCGGATTGATGCAACTGCGCCGGAGCAAAGAGGGTGCCGCATTTCGGGTGGCCCAGCGGCCACCGCGTCATTATTACCGCTGGATTCTGCCGGACAACCCCAAGCTGCTGGGCTATATGGTCAATGTGCCCGACCTCCATGCCGGGCGGGGATTCTGCGTGCTGTTGAATGCCGATACGGAGGACCACCCGATTCCAGTAAACTTGCGCGGCGAGACCGCCTGGCGCCTCATCGGCAATGGGCGCGAGATCGCGCTGGAGGGCGTCACGGCGCTGAACAGTCCGGCGGGCGCGCCGCCGCCGACATGGCCGTCGGGCTGGTCGGGGAGCATCACGGTGCCCGCGCTGGAGTCCGTGATTCTGATGAACGGGTTCTGATTCGGGACCCACGACGCCTCGCCCCCCCCTGCCTGCCTTGCACGGCGGGGGAGCACACGGGGGGCGACGATGTCGCTTTGTTGCAGAGCAAACCGTTGCCGCCCACGATGCGCGGTCGTGAGGAGGGGGGGGGGCATTTTTCCGATTGAGGCTGGGGGGGGGCGGGGGAGGATGCGCGACATAAAGACATCGCTGCATTCACGACATGGAGACGTGACCCGCCTGACGGTTTCCACACCATGGAAGATTTTTTTAGGATTTTTCCATGCTATGGAAAAAATGCGGGCAATTTTTCCACGCTATGGAAAAAAAGTTTCCATAGTGTGGAAAGCCGCGAGCGACTAGAAAGGACCCCGACGCATGAGCGCAGCGACATTAAAATCCCGGATAGAATCGCACGAGGCGCGGTTGGCGATCATTGGCCTGGGCTATGTGGGGCTGCCGCTGGCGGTCGAATTCGGGAAGCACTTCCGGGTGAAGGGGTTTGATGTCAATCAGCGGCGTTTGAAAGAGTTGCGCGCGGGCCACGACCGGACGCTGGAGACGACGGCGGAAGACCTGGCGCAGGCGACACGGCTGACGGTTACGGACCAGATCGACGACTTAAAGGACACGGATGTGTTCATTGTGACGGTGCCGACACCGATCGATCAGCACCGCCGTCCTGACCTGGCCCCCCTCATCACGGCCAGCCAAACGGTGGGCCAAGCCCTTCAAAAGGGCGCGCTGGTGATCTTCGAGAGCACCGTCTATCCCGGCTGTACCGAGGAGGACTGTGTGCCGATTTTGGAAAAAATAAGCGGACTGACCTACAACGTGGATTTTTTCTGCGGCTATAGTCCGGAGCGGATCAATCCCGGCGACAAGGTGCACACCGTGACCACTATTTGCAAAATCACGTCGGGTTCGACGCCCGCGGTGGGGCAGGCGGTGGACGCGCTGTACCGGACCATCATCAAGGCGGGAACGCATCTGGCGCCGAGCATTGCGGTGGCGGAGGCAGCCAAGGTGATTGAAAATTCGCAGCGCGACATCAACATCGCTTTTGTGAATGAACTGGCGCTGATTTTTGATCGCCTGGGCATCGATACCCGGGCCGTGCTGGAGGCGGCGGGGACCAAATGGAATTTTCTGCCCTTTCGCCCCGGTCTGGTGGGCGGGCATTGCATCGGGGTGGATCCCTATTACCTGACCCACAAGGCGGAGGCGCTGGGCTATCACCCGGAAATCATTTTGGCGGGGCGTCGATTGAACGACAACATGGGGTTGTACGTGGCAAATCGCGTGGTGAAATTGATGATCCAGAAGGGGCAGCGCATTCAGGGCGCCCGGGTCTTGGTGCTGGGGATCACATTTAAAGAAAATTGCCCGGACATCCGGAATTCACGGGCGATCGACGTCATTCGCGAGCTACAGGATTTCGGGTGCGAGGTGACGGTCCATGATCCCTGGGCGGATGTGGAAGAGGTGCGCGCAGAATACGGCCTAGATTTGGTGACCACGTTGGATACGGACCATCCGGTGAAGGGCTATGGTGCAGTGGTGCTGACGGTGGCGCACGACACATTCAAGACGCTGGATTTCAGCCATCCAGGCACGGCAGAGGTGGTTGTATTTGATCTTAAGGGGCTGCTGCCCCGGGACCAGGTGGATGGTCGGTTGTAGCCGGTTCGGCTTCGGGGGCGGGGGGCGTGGGGGGCGGCTGGCGACCATAGCGCTTCAAAATGCTCAGGATGCGGTCGTTCAAGACGGTGAGTTTGACCGGTTTCTCGATGTATTCCTCGCCGTATTCATAATTGCATTCCACCTTGGTGGCGATGTCCGTCAGGCCCGAGAGCATAATGACGGGAATCTTGGAGGTGGGAAACGTGCTTTTCAAGGTGCGGAGGACTTCGACCCCATCCATTTGGGGCATATGGATATCCAGGATGATAAGGTCCGGCTTGATGCGGCGAACCTTTTTCAGCCCTTCACGTCCGGTGAGGGCGACGTCCACGTGGTAATGCCCAAAATGCTCCAAACCCCGTTTCAACAACTGGCAAAGATGGGGGTCGTCGTCAATTACCAGAATTTGAATAGCCATCGATGCTCTCCTGCAACTCATAACTGAAAAGGCAGATATGTTCTTGTAGCCCATATCCGCCCGGGGGGCAAGCGGCGAAAAAAGGGGGAGGACGTTTCGCGCGCGGCTGTGATAGGATCGTACATAGAAGTTGCAACAACGAGGTGCATCATGACGCAAATGCTAACGAATATCATCTGGGGATTGGCAGTAGCGGGGCTGTTGGTGCTCTGGCTGCGCAGCCGCAAAGGCAAGGGGGGGCGCAAGGGCATGGAGATTCAGGCCACAGCCGCGATTGAGGAACTGCGGGCCATTGGCATCCTGTCGGTGTTCAAGGCCGTCACCAAAGAAATTGTGACGGCCCGCGACCACACGCTCGGTGATGTTGGGCGGCGCTATCTCGAATGGCTGATCACGTCGAAAAAAATGGCGATGATTTTTGAATTCGACATTGATTTTCAGTATGACCTGCGCGATCCGTCATTCGCGGTACAAGAAGAATCCGCGGGCCACTACCGCTTGCAGATGCCGCGTTGCGACTATGTGGTGCATGTGCGCAATGTGACCTTCTATGACGAACAAGGCGGCAAGTTGCTGCCGATTATTCTGCCGGACGTGATCAACAAAATCCTGGGGGGCGGCTTTACCGAAGTGGATCGCAACAAGCTGATGGAGGAGGCCAAAACTCAGGCCGAGGCGCTGGCACAGAATCTGGCCCGCCGCCTCAGTTCGGAGGTGCAGACCTCCGCGCGCCAGACCATGGAGATGCTGGCAAAGAGCTTCGGAGCGGAGACGGTCCGGGTGGACTTTTCTGACGTCGAGCCGCGTAAAACCGACGTGATTCACGAGCCGTTGGCCGACGCGACCTGAACGGGGCGTTGCCGAAGCGCCGAGTCCCGGTGGGGCGGGGCGGGGTGCCCGCCGGCTTTTCCGCTATAACGACCTCTGGGGCATTGTGATGAGCCTGTTGCGTCCGCGGGGATGGCGGACCAGGGCGCGCGCAACCGCCAAAGCGTTTTACAGGGGGAATGGGGCCAAGGTTTTGTTTGATTTTGGCGCATGATTTGATAGACTGATCCTTTATTTGATTAAAGAGATTGGCATACCATGGCAGCAGAAGAAAAAAACGATTTGACGGGGGCCCCGGCGGTTCATCTGAAAGACGCCTATGACGGCACCAAGATTCAGGTGTTGGAAGGGTTGGAGGCCGTACGCAAACGTCCCGCGATGTACATTGGGGATACCTTCCAGCGCGGGCTGCACCATTGCGTGTACGAAGTCGTGGACAACGCGATCGACGAGGCGCTGGCCGGTTATTGCTCGCGGATTGCGGTGCATCTGTCCGCCGACGGATCGATTTCTGTTTCTGACAATGGCCGGGGAATTCCCGTAGACCCGCATCCAACGCTAGGCAAGCCGGCAGTGGAGGTGGCATTGACCATGCTGCACGCAGGCGGCAAGTTCGATCACGGCAGCTACAAGGTGTCGGGCGGGCTCCATGGCGTGGGCGTGAGCTGCGTAAACGCCCTGAGCGAATGGATGGTCGTCGAGGTGCGGCGCGAGGGACAGATTCATCGTATGCGTTTTGAACGGGGGGAGACGGTCTCCCCGCTGGAAGTGATCGGCTCCTGCACCGACCGGGGGACCCGGGTCATCTGGTATCCCGATGACCAGATTTTCAGTGTGACGGAATACTCCTGGGATATTCTGGCGGCGCGTCTGCGCGAGCTGGCCTTTTTGAACAAAGGCATCGAAATTGTCTTTTCCGAGGAGCAACAGGATGGATCGCTGCGCGAGGAGCTGTTCCGTTACGATGGCGGCATCCGGGAATTTGTTCAGCATCTGAACACCAACAAAGTGGTGCTGCATCCAGAGGTGATTTATTTCGAAAAGGAGCAGGACGGGGTCAGCGTAGAAATTGCGATGCAATACAACGATGGCTATGCCGAGTCGGTCCTGACCTATGCCAATAATATCAACACGATTGAAGGCGGCACACACCTGAGCGGGTTTCGTGGCGCACTGACGCGCGTAGTGAATGCCTATGGGCGGGCGAATAAACTGCTGAAAGACGATGTGGCGATGGCCGGCGACGACATTCGCGAGGGCCTGATGGCGGTCGTGAGTGTCAAGGTGCCCGAACCCCAATTTGAAGGCCAAACAAAAACCAAGCTGGGCAACAGCGAGGTGGAAGGCATCGTGGCCTCGATCGTCAACGAGCAATTGGCGATTGTGTTCGAGGAAGCCCCGGCGGTGGCGCGCAAGGTGGTGGAGAAGGGCGTGCTGGCGGCACGGGCACGGGAGGCGGCGCGTAAGGCGCGCGACTTGACCCGGCGCAAAGGGGCGCTGGATTCGGGCGCTTTGCCGGGCAAGCTGGCAGACTGTTCGGAACGCGATGCGGCGCTGTGCGAGTTATTCCTGGTGGAAGGCGATTCCGCCGGTGGTTCGGCCAAGCAGGGGCGTGATCGGCAATTTCAGGCCATTTTGCCGCTGCGCGGCAAAATTCTGAACGTCGAAAAGGCGCGTCTCGACCGCATGCTGAGCAATCAGGAAATTCGCATCATGATCACGGCGATCGGCGCGGGGATTGGTCGGGATGAATTTGATGTAGAGAAGGCACGCTATCACAAGATCATCATTATGACGGATGCGGACGTGGACGGGTCGCATATCCGCACGCTGTTGCTGACATTTTTCTACCGCCAGATGCCGCAATTGATCGAAAAGGGGTATGTGTATATTGCGCAGCCGCCGCTGTACAAAATCCGGCGCAAGAAACAAGAGCGCTACATCGACAATGACCGTCATTTGACGCAGGTGCTGGTTGAAATGGGAATTGAAGACGTTCGGTTGCTGACCGCCGACGGGGCCCCGCTGCTCGAGGATGGCGCCATGGCGGACGTGCTCAAGATTCTGGAAGAAATTGAACATGTGACCCAGGCAATGGCCCGCAAGGGGATTGATTTTGATACGTACATCCGGCGCTATGATGCGGCAACCAACCGTCTGCCGTTGTATCGGGTGCGCGTGCTGCCGCCGGGAGCCGACCCGACGGAGGCCGAGATGCATCTGGCGTTCACCGACGAAGAGATGCGGCTTATCCGCGAGGAAGCGGAGTCCCGGATGGGGCCGCTGGACCCGGCGCAATTCACCTGGGATGAGCTGCGTCTGGCACCGGGATTGGTGAAGCAATTGGCCCAGTTGCAAGCGCATGGTTTTGGCATCGAGACGCTTTTGCACCACGACACCCCACTGTATACGGCCGAAGTGAATTCCAGCTCGGTGCCGCTGCACGCCCTGGGTGAATTGCTCGGCCTGGTGCGCGAAACGGGCCGCCGCGGGCTGACCATTCAGCGCTACAAGGGACTGGGCGAAATGAATCCCAGCCAGTTATGGGAGACCACCCTGGAACCGGCCAAGCGTAAGCTGCTGCAGGTGACCCTGGATGATGCCGTTCGCGCAGACCAGATATTTACCATTCTGATGGGCGATGACGTCGAACCCCGCCGGGCCTTCATCGAAGCCAACGCCCTCAACGTGCGCCATCTGGATGTGTGAGGATACCCGGCGTGGATGTTCATTCGCAGGACTTCGAAACCCTTTGCCTGAAGGATGCCGACGACAAGTGGCTCCAACTGCTCAGGGAGTTGACATGAGCGAATTGAAACAACTCGAATTTCCGGTGTGGAATCAGCCCCTCCCCCCGCCGCCGCGCATGACCCCGGAGCAGTACGACCGATTTTTGTATGAAACGCTTTTTAGGGGCAACAGGACAACTGCCCCCAGTACGATCCGGTGCCAGTCGAGTGTGCACTGGTAAGGAAAGAACCGTTCAGCGAAGGACAAACAGATGAGCGATGAAGTAACCAACGAGACCGGCGCAGACGCGACGGACGATCCGGCATCCTCGCCAATGGCGACACAGGATGTGCTGGACCGCATCGAACCAATCAATATCGAAGAAGAGATGCAGCGGGCCTACATCGATTATTCGATGTCGGTCATCGTCGGCCGCGCATTGCCCGATGCGCGCGACGGACTCAAACCCGGCAACCGACGGATTTTATTTGCCATGCGCGAGGGGGGCTATACCCACAACCGTGCGTATATCAAGTGTGCACGAGTGGTAGGCGATGTCATCGGCAAATACCACCCCCACGGCGATTCGGCGGTCTATGACACGCTGGTGCGCATGGCTCAGACCTTTGCGACGCGTTGTCTGCTGATCGATGGACAGGGCAATTTCGGCAGCATCGACGGTGACTCGGCAGCGGCCTACCGCTATACGGAGTGTCGCCTGAAGCGGGCGGCGGAGGAGCTGCTGGCGGATATCGACAAGGACACGGTCGAGATGCAGCCCAACTACGATGAGAAGTTACAGGAGCCCACGGTGTTGCCGGCGCGGCTGCCCAACTTACTCATCAATGGCTCGACGGGTATTGCCGTGGGCATGGCCACCAACATTCCGCCGCATAATACTGGCGAGATCATCGACGGCATCGTCCATCTGATCGACCATCCCGAGGCGACCATCGCGGACCTGATGGAGTTCGTGAAGGGGCCGGACTTCCCGACCGGGGGCACCCTGTGCGGCTGGGCACCGATCCGGTCGATGTACGAAACGGGGCGGGGCCTGCTCAAGCTGCGCGGCAAAGCCGAGGTCGAGGAATGGAAGTCGGACCGCGAACGGATCATTATCACCGAAATTCCCTACGCGCTCAATAAAACCAGCCTGATTGAAAAAATTGCCGCCCTGGTGCACGAAAAAAGGATCGAGGGAATCAGCGATCTGCGGGATGAATCCGATAAGGACGGCATCCGCATGGTGGTGGAGCTTAAGCGCGGCGCCATCGGCCAGGTGGTGCTCAACAATCTCTACAAGCAGACCCAATTGGCGTCCACGTTTGGCGCGATCCTGCTGGCGATTGATCACGGGCGGCCACGGGTGATGAATCTCAAGGAATTGATGAACTGCTTCATTGAGCATCGTTTCGAAGTGCTCACGCGGCGGACACAATTCGAGCTGCGCGAAGCCCAGGCGCGGGCCCACATTCTCGAAGGGCTGTTGATCGCACAGGACCATCTCGATGAAGTGGTCCGCCTCATTCGGGCTTCATCCAACCGCGATGAAGCGCGGGTGCAATTGATTGGCCGCTTCGGCCTTAGCGAGTTGCAGGCCAATGCCATTCTGGACATGCGCCTCTATCAGTTGACCGGGTTGGAACGCGACAAACTCGAAGGCGAATATACCGCCCTGAAAGAGCGCATTGCCTATCTCCAAGAGTTGCTGGCGGATGATGCCAAGCTCTATGGCGTGATGAAAGCGGATTTGATTGAAATGCGCGGCAGTTATGCCGACGCCCGGCGCACGGAAATTGTGGCCGATGCGGGCGACATCAACATGGAAGATTTGGTGCCGGACGAGGACAGCGTGATCACGCTGTCGCACGGCGGCTATATCAAGCGCACGCCCACGCATGTGTACCGCGAACAAAAACGTGGGGGCAAAGGCATTGCTGGCATGAACACGAAAGATGATGACTATGTCGAACACGTGTTCAATTGTACGGCGCACGATTGGATGCTGTTCTTTACCGAACAGGGGCGCATGTACTTCAAGAAGGCCTATGAGATTCCAGAGGGCTCGCGCACGTCCAAAGGCAAGGCACTGGTCAACCTGCTGAATGTCAACGGCGGCGAAAAAATCGCCTCGATTATTCCCGTGCGCGGATTCGATACCGATCAGAACCTGTTCTTTGCCACCGAACGAGGACGCGTTAAAAAAACAGCCTTACGTGCCTATCAGAATGTGCGGGCGGCGGGAATCATCGCCATCCGTATTGATGAGGGAGACCGCTTGATTGACGTGGAATTGACCAACGGTGAGAATGAAATCCTGATGGTGACCCGCCGCGGAAAAGGCATTCGCTTCCAAGAAACAGATGTGCGGCCAATGGGCCGCGCTACCGGCGGGGTCCGGGGTATCACCTTGGGCGAAGACGATGTGGTCGAAGGAGTCGAGGTGATTCATGCCGATGCCATGCTCCTGACCGTCACCGTAAATGGCTTTGGCAAGCGGACTCCTTTCAGCGACTATCGCGTGCAACGGCGCGGCGGCCGGGGGCTGATTGCTAACGTGCTGACGGAGAAAACCGGTAATCTGGTCACCGCCTTTGGTGTCCAGGAAAACGATGCGATGATGATGGTGACCCGCAACGGCACGATGATCCGGGTGCCGGTCGATGGCGTGCGCATCACCGGGCGCTCCGCCCAGGGCGTGAAACTGATCAATCTGGCCGAGGATGACGAGGTGATGAGCGCGACACCTGTTGAACCCCTGAATGATGAAGACGATTTGACCGAAGGGGAGGAGGCAGGCGCGGAGTCCAGCGAGGAGACGCCGACGCCCCCCGCGGAATCGGACGCCCCAACCGCGGCGCCCCCTCCGGCTGAATCGAGCGCCCCAGAAGAAGGAACGGACTCATGAAGCAATGGATAGCCGCTGGACTGATTCTGGGCCTGTGCGTGCCCGTGGCACAGGGCCAGTGGGAAAAATATGAGGATGTCACGGCGCCTGACGCCATCGTAACGCTGTCAGATGCGTCGCGATGGGAGGCCGGGCTGGCGTATGTCCATATGTCCCGCCGGATGAATCTCGAAGGACAGGAATATCGGTTGCGCGGGGATGCCGCGGATATCTTCCTTGGGTTCGCCGTGACCCCCTGGCTACAGCTCTATGGCCAGGTCGGGGCCTCCCAGGCACGGCTGGATGATCGTGTGAATCCGCGTCCCGGTGCAGGAGCCGGTGGCCTGATTGGGGCTCGCTTGAATCTTTGGCAATTCGATGGAAACCCACAGGAAAAAGCGTGGAAGTTGACCCTCCAGGCGGCGGGACAACTGGCGTACCGTACCACGGATGACAAGGGGGGGGGGGACCTCCATTGGACCGAAACGATGGTGATGGTGCCGCTGGATTATCACCTGACCTTCGAGTATACCTCGCGCAACCTGTACATGACGGAGTTCCATAGCCTGCACGCCTATGCCGGGCCAGCGTTTTCCACCGTGGAAGGCACGTGGGAACGAGAAGAGATAAAACGTGATTTCGAGGAGTCTGAAAGCGTAGGGGTCGTGGCCGGCGTAGAACTGTGGCTGTTCGAGAATTTGGCGTTTGGCGCCCGCGCAGATTGGTTCGACAGCACGACGCTACACCTGACCGCTCGCTATCGTTTTTGAGAGGGGTGCCGTATGACTGCCCGGATTCTGGATGGGAAGAGCCTGGCCACCACACTCCGTGCGGAGATAGCCGCAGATGTGGCGGCCCTCTATCAGCAAACTGGCATTGTGCCCGGCCTGGGGGTGGTGCTGGTGGGCGACAACCCCGCCTCGCGCTCCTATGTGACCGCCAAAGAAAAAGCCTGTACGGCCGCCGGGATTCATTCGACGGAGCGGCGCTTGCCTGCGAGCGCCAGCCGGGAGGACATCCTGGCCGCGGTCCACGATCTGAATGGCCAAGAGCCGATCGATGGCATTCTGGTGCAACTGCCGTTGCCCGATTCAGCCATTGAGCGGGAGGTCATCGAAGCCATCGACCCGGCCAAGGATGTGGATGGCTTCCACCCGCTGAACATCGGGCGCATGGTGCTGGGATTGCCGGCCTTTGTGCCCTGCACCCCGGCCGGGGTCATTGAGATTCTGCGCCGGGCGGATGTGCCGTTGGCCGGTGCGGCTGTTGTCGTGATTGGCCGCAGCCAGATCGTGGGCCGCCCTCTGTCCATTCTGTTGTCGCAAAAGGGGGTGGATGCCACGGTCACGCTTTGCCATACCCAAACGAAAAACCTGGCGCAGCTCACTCGTGAGGCGGATGTGATCATCGTGGCCGCCGGGCGCCCCGGGACGCTGACGGCCGATATGGTGCGCGCCGATGCCGTGGTCATCGATGTCGGCGTCAACCGCGTGCCCGATTCTTCCAAGGCATCCGGATATCGCCTGGTGGGCGATGTGGACTTCGAGGCGCTGGCGCAGAAGATCGCGGCGATCACCCCGGTACCCGGGGGCGTCGGCCCTATGACCATTGCAATGCTGCTGCGGAATACCGTCAACGCCGCGCGCCGCCGACGGGGTGAGCCGGCCTGATGCGCGTCCTGAACCGATATCTGCTCGGGGACTTTCTTAAAAGTTTCTTGATCACTTTGGCCGTGTTGACCTTCGTCATGTATATCGGGGCCGTGGTTAAGGCGATCGATTATATGGCCCGGGGTATTTCGGGCCCCTTGATCCTTAAAATTTTTGCGCTGAATATTCCCTTCACGCTGTCGTTTGTGATCCCCATGAGCCTGCTGACCACGGTACTGCTGCACTTTGGACGTTTATCGGTCGATGGGGAAATCACGGCCCTGAAGGCTTGTGGCGTCAGCTTGTGGCAAATGGCGGCACCGATCTTGTTTGGGGCGATCCTGTTATCGGGCATTTGCCTTTATCTCAACGCGACGCTGTCCCCCCTCAGCCATTTTGCCCGCCGAAAAATGTTGCGCGAACTGGGGGAGGAAGACCCGCTGGCTCTGCTGGACGAGGGGCGGTTTATCAGTAATTTTCCCGGGGTAAAACTGTACATCGGCAAGCGCTCCGGCGCCGTGCTGGAGGATATCATTCTGATTCAGTTCGACCAGGAGGCCACACGCGCGGAGGTGCGTGCCCGCGCGGGGCAGGTCACTTACCATCCTGAGACGCGGGTGATGGATATTCTGCTGGAGGGTGTCCGCTTGACCGAATACGACAAAGACGACCCCACCGATCTGGCCAAAGCGCGCCGGCTCATTGCTGAAAGCTATCCGACCACTCTGGATTTGCGCGAGATGCTCACCAAATCCAAGATCAATAAGAAACCCAAGGACATGGTATTCACCGAACTGATTCATGCCATCCAGAGTATCCGCCAGGTGTTCCCGGACATTCAGGAAAAAAATGTGGCGCGCATGCGCTCCAAGATGGCGGTCGAAGCCAGCAAGCGGCTGGCATTGGCACTGTCGTGCTTTTCGTTCGCCTTGATTTCCATCCCCCTGGGCATCCGTTCCCACCGCAAGGAGTCGTCCATTGGGATTGGCATGGCCCTGGTGCTGTTTTTCCTGTTCTATCTCTTCATTATCCTGGCGGATGCCCTGGTGGATTTTCCCCAGTGGCGTCCGGATTTACTTCCTTGGATTCCGGCCCTGGGATGCCAGGCCATCGGATTTGCCCTGCTGCATAAAAATCGTTGAAGCCGTGGGCGGGCGGCCGGCGGGCGGCATGCTTTTTCACTTGCCGGGCGGGGGCGCACGCCGTAGTGTCGGCGCTGATGATTTCCGGCCGTGCCTGTAGCTCAATTGGATAGAGCGTTAGCCTCCGGAGCTAAAGGTTGTGGGTTCGACCCCCGCCAGGCACACCATTTTCGAGGAGGGGGGGGTACCCAGGGGCCGCGTACCGTGCGTTAGTCCAGCTCGGTCGTGTACTGGCCTTTAATGTGATCGACGAAGTAGCGGCCTTTGGAATCGGCGGCGAGGAACTTATCGAAAACGGATTGGGATACGTTTTGGTACTGATACACATCAAGGCTGTTGTTCATCTGCACGACCAGGGTCTGGGTCTCGGCGTCATAGCCAATTTTGTCAATCAGCGACGAGGTGACGCTTTGCATATCAATATCGGCGGCCAGAACAACAAAAGAACTCAACAGCAGCAGGGCGAGAACGAGCGCAATTTTTTTCATGGCAATAATCTCCGGTGTTGCAATTGCCTGCACTCTACCAGTCGGCTGGATAAAGCACAAGGGTTACCACTTTCGGCGATCAAAATGGGGCGCTTAAACCTGAAAATCCTGGAGCATGCTGACATTGAATTTCCAGATGGTTAATTAACCATCATGGAGAATATTTCCTTAAAAAACACGATATTCCCCTTATATTTGGCAAAACTGACCAGATGATTAATTAACCATCTGGTGAAAGGAGGGCCTATTTTTGAGCCAGTATGGCACGGAACAGGGCGGGGTCGCCGAGGGGTTGGATGGACTCAAGGGTCAGCAGTTGTCCGCGTTCAAGTTTACGCAGGGCCTTGCGTCCCGGGGTATCGACATCGCGGTGAAGGAGCTGGATGCGGTGAATGCGTCCGTTGCTGCAGCAGACGGGGCAGAGGGTTTGTCCCTTGGCCTGAGTGGGCGAGCCGACCACGCGGGCACGGAAAGTGGGGGTCGGCGGGGGTGTTGCCGGGCTGAGCACCAGAAAACCGAAGGCCAGGTGGCGCAGGTCGCGGCGGAGGGTGGTATTGAGCATTTGCAGTGCACGCGAGAGCTGCCAGGTGCGCACATCGTGGCAGGCGTCGTCGAGGGGACAGGGCTGCTCGTGGGGACAGGGGGCCAGCAGGTGCAGGCCAAGGTCCGTCAGGGCCTGGGTGCGCAACTCGCGCAGGTAGTCGCCGGCATCGTGAACCAGCGGTTCACATATCACCAGGCGTCCATTCGGCGCAAGGGCGCGGGCGGCGCGGGACAGGAGCAACCGGCGGGCGTCCGGGGGCAGTTCATTCAGGATATAATGCATCAGAATGACATCATAGGTTTCGTCGTGAGCGGCGAGACCGTCCAGCGGCGCGTGGGTGGTGCGCAGCGTGGCCTGGGGCCAGCGCGCTCGGCGCAGAGCAGAGAAGATATCATGCAGCCCGCGAAGGGCAGGGCGGGAGTGGTCCCAGGCATTCAGCGCGATGGGGCGATCACCGAGATGGTCGAGAAGGGCCCATGCCGCGGCACCCGTGCCGGCACCCAGATCGAGAATACGCAACGGCTTGGTTGTGTCCGGGAAGGGCGGGAGTTCAGCAAGGATATGGGTCAGGCGCGCGTGGGTTTGCGGGGCAAAGTAGAGCGAATATGCCATGCAGGCGCGGGTGTCTTTGAGATAGGGCGCCGCGGGGGTGTCGGGGCGACGGGTGGTGAAGCCATCCGCAAGGCGCTGGATATCTGGCAGCAGGCGGCGCAGAGTATCGCGATCGGAACCCGCGCGCGTTTCGGTTTGGGCCAGGTGCAGCCAGTGAGCTTCGAGTTCGGGGGGATAGGTAATGGGGGGCATGGGGACGGAGCCAGGGTTCAGGGTTCAGGGGGGCATGGTGGTGTGTGCGGGAGAAAGTGTTGGTAGCCCCCGGGGAGTAAGGGGGTTGTCGTACCGTCGGCATGGCGCATATGACGTTGATGGGGAGAGGCGAGAATAGTACCAATGCGGGTGGCGGGCAGATCGGGAAAACGACGCTGCCAAGCGGCCTCAAAACGTTCAATTTTGGAGGGAGCAACCGTGAATAACAGCTCAAAATCTTCGCCATCGCAGAGGGCGTGATGGAGGGGAGCCTCGGTTTTGCGTGCGGCGCGGGAAAGAGGAATGGCCGCAGTCTCCAGGAAACAACCGCGCCGGGAGGCATCGAGCAAGCGCGGAAGATCCGTTGCCAGACCATCGGAGATGTCCATCATGGCGCTGGCGAATTGTTCTTCGGCAAGAAAGCGCCCGGCGGCCAGGCGTGGTTCAAAGAGGAGGTGGTGGCGGGCACCGGGCAGACAGGCACCGCCGAGAGCGCCGGTGACATAGAGCGCATGGCGGGCGCGGGCGCCGGAGCGCAGCACGGCTAAGCCCCGCGGAACCCGGCCAATGGCGGTAATGTGCAGCTCGAGCGTGGTGCCTTCGGAGGTGTCGCCGCCCAAAATGCCGAGGTTCCATTGGTGGGCGGCGGCAATCATACCGGTGTAGAGACCGCGAATGCGGGTCAAGGGGGTGTCGCCAGGCGCGACGAGATTGATCAATATCCACAGCGGCTCGCCGCCCATGGCCGCGATGTCGGAGACGGCACGGGCAATGGCTTTGCGTCCGACAAGGTGTGCAGGGGTCTTGGGGAGGAAGTGGCGGTTTTCGATGACGGGATCGGTGGTGAACAACCTGTCGTGGGGAGAAAGCGGCAACCGGACAACCGCGCAGTCGTCGCCGGGGCCCACGGGGGTGTCGGACCGTTGGGGCAGCAGCGGGAGCAGCTCGCGCAGGAGGCCATTTTCTCCAATGTCGCGGAGCGTTTTCATGGGCGCCATGTGGCGTAGATGGAGAGGGGAAGAAGGCGCTCAGGGGCGGCGGAGTGGGCCAGGGCCAGTTCACCGGCTTCGATCCGGCCGCCGTAGGGCTGCATGAGATCCGCGAGGAGATTACGGAGCATCAGGGACGAGGCCTCGATATTGTAGGTGGTGAGGATCAGCAGCCGCGGGTGGTCCGTGAGGGCTTGGCGACAGAGAGTTAGGAGTTCGGGGAGATGGCGTTCGACCTTCCACACCTTGCCGTCGGGACCGCGTCCGAAGGCAGGCGGGTCAAGCAGAATGCCGTCATAGCGGGAGCCGCGCTTCACCTCACGGCGGACATACTTGATGGCATCTTCGACAATCCAGCGGATGGGCGAGGCCGTCAGACCGGAGGCGGCCTGGTTGTTACGGGCCCAGGTGACGGCGGGTTTGGAGGCATCGACGTGGGTGGGGTGCCACCCGGATTGGGCGGCGACAAGGGTGGCGGCCCCAGTATAGCCAAACAGGTTCAGGAGGCGCGCGCCGGGGGCGGCCGCTTCCCGGATGGAACGCCAATGCGGAGCCTGCTCGGGGAAGAGCCCAAGATGTTTGCTGGTATTCGAAAGCTGCACGATAAAGGATAGCGGGCCCTCGCGCAGCGTCCATTGGCGGGGGCATCCGGGGCGCAGGTCCCAGCCAGTATCTTCGTCGTGGACCGCTTGGGCTTTGTCCCATTCCCGGGAGGGTAGGGTCGGCGCCCACCAGGCTTTGGGTTCGCCGCGGATGACGGTCACGGGACCGAAGCGCTCAAGTTTACAACGGCGGCCGGAGTCGATCAGCTCGTAGTCGACGGCGCCGCCGAGTGCGGTGCGGATGGGGGGGGCATCAGGCATCGGGAGGGCTGGCGCGGTCGACCGAGGGACGGCAAAGACCGCGGGTCGCACGGTCAATGAAATCAACGATTTCAGCAGCAAAGGGGTTGTCGGAATCGGCGCGAAATTTTTCGCATGCCTGGGAGGTATTGAGCCCGGAACGGTACAGGGTTGTGAATACTTGCTTGATCTGCTTGCGCTGGGCAGGAGTGAAGCCGGCGCGGCGTAGGCCAACGACATTGAGACCCGCGATGCGGCTGTTGGCGGAGCTGACGGTGCAGCAGAAAGGGGGCAGATCCTTGCTGATGAAGCAACAGGAAGCGACCATGGCGAGGCGGCCGATGTGACAGAACTGGTGGATGCCGGTGTTGCCGCCGATAAAGGCGCGTTCGCCCACGGTGACATAACCGCCCAGGGCTGCGCCATTGGCCATGATGACATGATCGCCCACCTCGCAATTATGGGCGGCGTGGGAGTTGGCCATCATGTACACGTGATCGCCGATGCGGGTGGTCGTGTCGGATTGGGTGCCACGGTGAATCGTGACCCCTTCACGAAACGTACAGTCATCGCCGATGACGACGAAAGACGGGCCGCCGCCGAAGGAGAGGTCCTGGGGCAGGTCGCCGATGACGGCACCGGCGTGAACGGTGCAGCGGGCGCCCAGGGTGGTGTTATCCAGCACAACAGCATGGGGGGCAAGAACGCACCGGTCGCCGAGGCGGGATGTGGCGGCAACATACGCATGTGGGCCGATGTGGACATCGGCACCGATGTCGGCACCGGGTTCAACAATAGCGGTTGGATGAATCATGAACGGAGTCTCCTGAGCAATGATCACAGCATAGCCCAAGCAGCGGGTGCCCGGCAATGCGGAAGCATCCGGCCGGGGGGGCGGCCGGGGGGGAGGGGGAATGCGTGGACTTCACTGTGGTGGAAACGTATAATGAAATGCAGGCAAGGAGCAAACCATGATTCGAATGCTGATAGTGGTACAGACAGCGATCAGTTTAGGCACAGGTGAACAGGTGTTTTTGACGGGGGATACGCATGAGCTGGGGCGCTGGCAACCGGATGCGGTGCCGATGACGCGCCAAGACGACAACCGTTGGGAAGTGGTGCTGGCATTGCGAGAGGCGACACCCATCCATTTCAAGGTGACCCGCGGCACGTGGGATACCGAAGCTGTCGATGCGGAGGGAACCATTTGCGCAAACCAGCGCCTGACCCCCAAGGACGGGGCGCGCATGGTGCTGGAGGTGGCGGGATGGAAAGATGGGCAAACGACACAAACTGGGCCCCAAATCACAGGCGAGTATGAGGTGCTGCCGCAGGTGTCATCGGCATTTCTAGAGCACGCTCGTGATGTGATTGTCTGGTTGCCGCCAGGCTATACGGCGCACCCATCCCGGCACTATCCGGTGCTCTACATGCACGACGGGCGGCAGGTGTTTGATCCCGCAACCTCGACGTGGGGCAAGTCCTGGCAAGTGGACGAGCGGGCGCAGGAGATGATCTTAAGCGGCGAGTTGGAGCCGTTTATTGTGGTGGCGGTGGACTGCACTGATGCACGCAGCGCGGAATACGATCCGTCGCGCAAAGGCAATGCCTATATCCGTTTTCTGTTGCAGGAACTTAAACCGTTGGTAGATACGCGTTGGCGAACGGACCCGGAGCGCTCGTGCATTGCGGGCTCCAGCATGGGCGGGTTGATTTCATTCTACGCGGCTTGGAGACATCCGGATGTGTTCGCCGGCGCGGCGTGCTTGTCGCCGGCATTCGTAGAGCGCTATGGATTGACATGTTTTCGTCTGGTCGAGGCCAGCCGCGATAACCTGCCGGAGGTGAAACTGTTTTTGTCGTGCGGCGGTGCGGCCGGACTGGAAGCCGAGCTGCTGGGCGGTACGCTGAAAATGGCCGACTTGCTCAAAAACGTGGGATTTCCAGATGAGCGCATGACGGTAAAAATTGAAAGTCACGCGGAACACAACGAAGAGGCCTGGGCGCGAATGACGCCTCATTGGCTGCGGTTCCTCTTCGGCAGTCCGCAAATACCCGAGGCGGACCCAGGAACAAAAGAGGTATTATGAAAGCGTGGAACGGGTGGGCAGCAGTCGTGGTGGCGGGAGAATGGACCGCATTGACCAATCGAGCTGGAACCGGGAACATGATGCGTTTGACAGATCGCGGGTCGGAGACCGGCTTGCGTGCCTATCGTGTGGGCGTCTCGCTTCCGCAATAATGCACCTCAGGGCAGAATCGTCACGGGCAGGCCGGCGTGGACGGCATGCACGAGTTTGGCGGCATCCCAATTGGTGAGGCGGAAGCATCCATGCGATTCGGTGTGGCTTATCGATTCAGGGGCGGGGGTGCCATGGATACCGTAGCCGGGGCGGTCGAGGCCAATCCAGGCAACGCCGACCGGATTGTTGGGGCCGGGTGGGATGCATAGGCGTTTGCCAATGATGGCGGATTCGGGATTCTCAGGAAACAGATCGGGGTCAAAGGTGTAATCGGGGTTTTCGGCCCAGACGACAACATGCAAGGTGTCGCCGGCGGCGCGCTTGTTTTTATCGGCCGCAATGGAACAGGGGAAATGCGCGACGAGCTGCCCGACCTGGCTGTAGGCGCGCAGGGATTTATCGCCGAGTCGGATTTCGATGCGGCCCAGAGGGGGCAGACGTTTGGTTGGGACATCGGGGACGGTTAGGATAGCGCCCGCAGGCGGATTGGGCCAGGGCGCGGCAGGATTGAGGC
>JAQUJC010000056.1 GCA_028681135.1 Kiritimatiellia bacterium
CCGGATCGGTTGCGCTTCTTCCTGACGAACATTGCGCCATTTTACCAGCGGGACACCCAAACTCAAACCCCAACCCAATGGTTACAGGGGTTTTCGGGCATCATTTTCGGCGATGTTGAACTCAGGAGATTTTGCTTATCTTTGCGTTGGTGGGAAATGCCTTGGAAGTGTCGCGGTGCCAATTAGCGCCAAAAGGGGCGAAAGGGTGGCACAGGAAAATATCGGAGTTTATAAAGTCCGATATTTTGGATGAATTGCACCTTGAGACGGGGGCGGGGGCGGGTATGATGGGGTGATATGAAAGATGTGCAGCAAATTGTTGGCCGGTGGGATGCGGCAGGGCTGGCCAGCGCCGAAGCGGTGTTGGTCGGGGTTCAGCACTCATCGCCGCGCCAACCGGGTGCGCGGCTGGTGGTCAATGAAAAGGGCGAGGCGGCGGGGGCGGTATCCATGGGCTGCGTGGAAAGCGATTTGCGTGAGCATTTGCTGGGACTGTTGCGTGGCGAAAGCGCGCCCCGGATTGTCCATTATGGTGCCTCGTTCGGACCGTCGTTGGAAGTCGGATTAACGTGCGGCGGGGAGATCGATGTGTGGATTCGTCGGCATGATCCGGACAGTTCGGCCTGGAAAAGGCTGTGTGCCCTGACGCCGGATGACCGTGCTATCCTATTGACGCGGCTGGCGGGTGATTCGGATCAGATCCTGTTGCAGTCCGGCGATTCACCTCCGGCAGATGAGATGGTGGCCGCGCTCGATGACTTGTGGAAGCGCGGAGGAACTCGCAAGTTGACCGTCCACGATGGTGACTGGTTTGCCGAATTGATCGCCCCCCAACCGCGCCTGATGATTGTCGGGGCGTCGCCGATTGCTGCTGGCTTGTGCGATTTGGCATCACGGGTTGGGTTCCGGGTCTGGGTGATCGATCCGCGCCGCGATTTTGCGCGGGAGGAATTGTTCCCGACAGCGGAAGCGGTGGTGCACCGCTGGCCGGAGGAAGGACTGGCGGAGGCCGGGCTGGACGAACACGCCTATGTGGCAGTCGTGGCGCATGACGCCAAGCTGGATGTGCCAGCGCTGTCGGCCGCCTTGCGGGCTCGGGCGCGGTATATTGGCTTGCTGGGCAGTCCGGGCACGCAGGCGGATCGGCGCCAAGCGTTGGAAGAGGCCGGGTTTGCCCCGGAGGAGGTGGCGCGAATCGAAGGGCCAATTGGATTAAAGGCAATCGGGGCCCTGGAGCCGGCGGAAATTGCGGTGTCGATTCTGGCGGAACTGATCATGGTCCGGCGCGGGGTGTCCCCGGCGAAGTGGAAGCGCAGCACAGTGTGAATCCCCGCCCTTTCAATTGTCTGCACTGCGGGGTGAAGTATGTGGCGGCAGTGTTGCGGCGCGCGACAGGAGGGCGCTAAGCATGGCAATTCCTCTTCGATGTGGGCGATGCGGGGAAGTGCTGCGTCTGGAAAATATCGACTCTGCTCAGGAGACGGCGAAGTGCCGCGCCTGTCGGTATGTGGGGCCGTATGTAGGGGGGCAGCGAATTCCCCGTCTGACAGACAACGAGTTGGCGCACCCCCCCAAGGGAATTCATGTGCAGCGGGGATTTGGCAATGAAATCACTCTGGTGTGTCGTCCGCACAAGAAGTCGGTTAGGTATTTTGTGTCTGCGCTGGGAGGCCTTGCGGTCTATGGGCTGGTGTTGATCACCAGCCTTCGGACATCCCCAGGATGGAACTGGACCCATGCCTCGTTTTGGCTGGGTGCGTTGATAGGCATGGTGGGGGTGGCGGGTGGGCTACCCTATTTTCTGGTGGGCAAGACCGTGGTGGCGATTGCGCCGGGCCGCGCGCGGATATCCACGAAGGTGTTGGGCATTGGCCGTGTGCAGGACTTGGTGCTGGATGGGGATACTCGTGTAGCACTGGAGACGTCCACTTATCGCGAACGCAATATCCCGCAACTGGAGATTGTAGTTCAAAGCAAAGGCACAACAACGGCCTTCGGGGCCAAACACTTGTCGCTCGAGGCGAAGAAGTATGTGGCGGCAGTGTTGCGGCGCGCGACAGGAGGGCGCTAAGCATGGTGGAGATGAGCGGGCATATTATGGATAACCTGGAGGCGGTTCGTGCGCGTATCGCCGCGGTCTGTACGCAGGCGGGGCGTCCGCTGGAATCGGTGCGGTTGCTGGCAGTGTCCAAAACCTATGGGCCCGAGGCGGTGCAGACCGTGGCGGCGGCCGGGCAGGTGATATTTGGCGAGAACCGGGTGCAGGAGGCTGCAGCCAAAATCCCGGCATGTCCTGGCCATTTGCAATGGCATCTGATCGGGCATCTGCAACGCAACAAAGCGGCGCTGGCGGCACGGTTGTTCGACTGGGTGCATTCCGTCGATTCGCTCAAACTACTGGAAGCGCTGGACCGCCACGCGGGCGAGGCGGGGCGGCGACTCGAGGTGTTGGTGCAGGTGAATGTGTCCGGCGAGCGCGCAAAATCTGGTTTGGCACCCAACGAGGTGCTGGCGGTGTTGGCGCGAAGCAACGAATTGACGAATGTGCAGGTGCGCGGTCTGATGACAATTCCGCCGCTGACGGAGGACCCGGAAAAGGCGCGGCCGCATTTTCGGGCGCTGCGTGACTATCGCGATCAGTGGGCGGCGGAACTGGGGATGGATTTGGATGAGCTGTCCATGGGCATGACGCATGATCTGGAGGTGGCCATCGCCGAAGGCGCGACCGTTGTGCGTGTGGGCACAGGCATATTTGGCCAGCGGGTCTATCCCGCAAAAGGAACGGACCCGGCATGAAGAACAAGCAAATTACCTTTCTGGGCGGCGGCCATATGGCCGAAGCCATTTTGAGTGGACTGCTCACGGGGGAGTTGGCGGTGGCTCGCAACATCGTGGTGGCGGACATTGCCGCCGAGCGACGAGCGTGGCTACAAAGCAACTATGGCGTCGAGGTGTCGTCTGACAACGCCGGGGCGGTGGGCGGGGCGGACCTCGTGGTGCTGGCGGTCAAACCCCAGCAGGCGCCCGACGCGCTGGCGGCAGTGCGTGATGTCTCTTCAAATCAGCAGTTGCTGGTTTCCATTTGCGCGGGGTTGACGACGGCCGCACTGGAAGAGCAGACGCCCGCGCGGGTGGTGCGGGTGATGCCGAATCTGCCAGCGCTGATTCGTCGCGGCGTCGCCGCTATTTGCGGTGGGTCGCGCGTCACGGCGGGGGACCTGGAACAGGTCGAGCAACTGTTTTCGGCAACGGGTGTAACGGTGCGCGTGTCGGAACAAAAGATGAATGAGGCGACCGCGCTAAGCGGCAGTGGGCCGGGCTATGTGTTTGCCTTTATCGAGGCGCTGGAGGCGGCCGGGGTGGGGATGGGACTTGCGGCGGATACAGCGCGGATGATGGCGGTGGAAACCGTCCGCGGCGCGGCCGAAATGGCGGCACAAACCGGCGTAGACCCCGCTGAGCTGCGACAACAGGTCAGTTCAAAGGGGGGCACCACATTGGCCGGGCTGGCGGCGATGGAGGGCGGCGGTTTTTCCGCGGCAGTCGCGGCCGGGATGAACGCCGCGCGAGATCGTTCGGAAGAACTGGCGAGGTAAATCATGGTCCGTCCAACAGCTTCCCCCGCTATTCGTTCCCGCCACCCCTGGACATTCACTGGTTTGCTGGGGGGCATTGTCTGGCGTGTGGGGCTGATTCTGTTGCTAGTGTATGGAGTGGCACAGGTGACTCTGCGGACGGAGTGGTTCCGGCGAAAAATTGAGCGGGAATTTTCCCGGATCGCCGGTGTCGAGGTGCGTGTGGGCCGTGTTCGCGGTACGGAATCGCTCAACCTAAAAATTCGCGACGTCATTAGCATATCGGAAGAGGGTGGATTCGACTTGCGAGTGGTGCGTATTCGCTGGCGGCTATTCCGCAGGCGGGGTACGCCGCTAATTGAATCGGTGCGGGTCGACGGATGGGATGCAACCTTCACCGCGAATGGATCGGGGCCCATGTCCAGCAGTGCCATGGGGCAGGTGATGAACGATTTACGGGTGCCGGTGGGGATGGGATTGCCGGGAGTGTTTTCCCGTACGTCCCCCCCGGCGGCAGCGCCCTCGCCGTCTGCTCAGACACCGTGCCACTCATTGGGCGACGTGCCCCGCTTGGAAATGCGCTGGGGGACTGTCCACTTGCACGATGCTCGGGGCGTGGCCTTGATTTCGATTAAGGGATTGGCGTTTTTGTGGAGTACGATGCCGCGCCCTGACGGCGGGCGAGTCGCTCATTTTGCTGTCCGTGCTGAAGAAGTGCAGGTGGCCAAGGGGCCGCGTATCGAGGGGTTTCATATGGAATGGATCGACACCCAGGATCGCCAATTTCTGTCGGTTCTGGAAGCGGATGACTGGGGCGGGGTGACCCGCCCGCGTTCGGCCGAGGATGAGTATCGCGACTTATTCGATGCGATGGATTAACCGGGGATATTCATCGCCATGGATGCAAACAGTTTCCACGTGGCAGCCATTTCACCACCGCGGGCCGCGGAGGGACACAGAGGTAGAATCCCTGCGGATGGTGCGGATGGAAAACAGCCGGAAAGGATAGCCCCCGTTCATATCCCTACTGACGAATCAGCACCTATCGGTATTGCAATAACGACACCATACATATTGCAACGTCCGGTTTGTTGATCTTGCATTGTTGGCAAGGATGGGTTAGAACATATGTACCAAACCGGTGGTGGATATAGCTCAACTCGGTAGAGCACCAGATTGTGGTTCTGGTTGTTGCGGGTTCAAATCCCGTTATCCACCCCACTTTTTTTACACTTTTTTTAAGGGGGGTCGGACCACAGGTTTCCTTAGGGCTTCAACAACTTACGCATGCAATAGGTCTTCTTTTGGTGCCTTAGGATCATTTTTTGTCGCCCGAAAAGGAGCCATACGGCGATGGATCTTCTCGAACCAGCCAGGTGCCATGCTCCTGCACGTGTTCTACTTTCATCCGATTGGGAATCCGTGATCCGATTGCCCGGGCGAATTGCTCGCTACCCAGGGCCAGACTCTCTGTCCAGCATGTTTCGCGTGCTAGACGGTTCGATTCCAGGGCCGCTTGAACCGACTCTAGGTAATGCGTCACGACCTGAGACCGGGTCCGGCCCGGTGCCAAGGCGCTCAACAAGGCATCCTGGTCGATCAGCCGGTAGCGCTTGCGAAGCCCGGCAATTTCCTGGTATCCGCACCAAGCCCATTCCGCGGGTGTCCTTACTGCACCCGCTCGCACCATGTTCAGATCAATGTATCGCAAGCAGCGCCACACGTATTCTCCGCTATCAATCATCACGGCATGATATCGATCACTCCAGAACGCTCCGCTGCGTTGCTTCCGACGATTGTAGTACTGCGCAAACTCGCCTTCCAATACCTGCATGAAACGGCCCAATACGTTCGTCGCAACGCCGTTCACCCTCACGAGCAAATGGGTGTGGTTTGACGTTATGCAATAGCCGAGACACGATATCGGATACTGCTCCAGACGATCCCTCAGCATCGTCCGGTACACATTGCGGTCCTTTGCGAACCGGAACAAAAACGAGCGATCATGGCAGCGGTGGGTAAGGTGATAGATCTGACCGGACACAATATAGCGATTGGCTCGTGGCATGATCCTAAGCATATCCCTTACAGCCCCGAAACACACGTAAAAAATGACTCTAAGCCCCTAAAACTTATACTTTCGCTTTCGTAACCCGTTGATGCCCTTCAAAAAGCTGTGGTCCGACCCCAGGAGACCCCAGGAGATTTTCCCGGTTGCGGTGACGGTGGGATTTGTATAGGGTTTACCTTTCTATGCCCGGGCCTTGTGGGCCGGGTCAATCCGAAACGAATGGCAGGAAAGGCAAGAGCATCATGAAGGATATCCCGATCGCGGATGTGCGCAATTTTGTATTGATGGGTCATACAGCCAGTGGCAAGACGACATTGGTGGATGCCTTGCTGTTTAAGCTGGGGGTGACGGACCGCCAGGGCAATTCGGGCGACGGCACCAGCGCAGCCGACTGGACGGATGAAGAGAAGGGGCGCAAGATCACGATTTGGGCGAAGCCGTTTGATATGGTGTGGCGTCCTAAGGGCGGCAAGGCGTTGCGTCTGGTGATGTTGGACACCCCGGGTTATGCCGATTTTTTTGGGCAGGTGGTGGCGGCTTCCAGCGTGGCTGACGCCGCGTTGATTCTTGTGGATGCGACCGCGGGCATTCAGGTGGGCACCATGCGGGCCTGGAAGCGCTGCGAAGTGCTCGGGTTGCCGCGTGCCATTGTCATTACCGGTTTGGATAAAGAGAACGCGGATTTTGCTGGCACGGTAGCGGCACTCCAAGAGCTCTGGGGACCTCGCTGCGAAGTGATGACCTATCCGGCTGATGACAAAGCCAGTGTGCGGGATGCGCTGTCGGCAGAGGATTCGCGCGCGGAAGACATACGCGCGCGGTTGACCGATGCGGCGGCGGAGTCCAGTGATGAGCTGATTGAGAAGGTGCTTGAGGGCGAGGCGTTGTCGGCGGATGAGTTGTCCAGTGGGCTGCGGTCGTCGGTAGTGCAGACGAAGTTCATCCCGATATTCGCGGCGATGGCCCGGCAATCGGTTGGATTGGATGAGTTGATAGCGGGTTTGCAGCGGCTGATGCCGAGTCCGGCCGACCGGCCGATCCAGAATGCGGCGGGTGACGACGTGGATCCGTCTGACAATGCGCCGTTGGTCGCGCAGGTGTGGCGCTCGATCAATGACCCATTTGTGGGGCAATTGACCATGGCGCGTGTGTGGGGCGGTACGCTGAAGGAAAACAGCGAGATTGTTAACGCGACCAAAGAGCAGAAAGAGCGAGTGGGGACAGTCTATCTGCTTAACGGCAAAAAGCAGGACACGGTTGCCGAGGCCCAGGCCGGCGACATTGTTGCGTTGGCTAAGCTTAAGACGACGGTGCTGAATGATACGCTGTGCGCGTCCGGCCAGACGATTCAGATGCCACCGATTGTCTTCCCGAGCCCGGTGGTATCGTTTGCCGTGAATCCCAAGAATCAGGGCGACGAGGACAAGCTCGGGCAGGGGCTGCATCGGGTGGCCGACGACGATCCAACGATTCATGTCGTACGCAATGACGAGACGCACGAACTGATCATCTCGGGCGTTGGCGATGTGCAGATCGACACGGCGATGGAGCGCATGAAAATGCGCAGCAAGGTGGAAGTGACCCTGTCCACCCCCAAGGTGGCGTACAAAGAGACGGTGACCTCCACCGGCGAAGGCCATCACAAACACAAGAAACAGTCAGGCGGTCGCGGGCAGTATGGCGAAGTCTATCTGCGCATTGAACCGAAGGAACCCGATGCGGAGCATTGGTTTGTGGATGGCATTGTCGGCACGAGCATTCCGCGTAATTTCCTGCCGGCGATTGAAAAAGGGCTGGTCGAGGGCATGACCAAAGGGGCTGTGGCCGGCTATCCGGTTGTCAACACCAAGGTCACTGTTTATGACGGCAGCTCGCATGATGTGGACAGCTCCGAAATTGCCTTCAAGATTGCATCACGTACCGCCTTCAAGGATGGCATGAGCAAGGCCAAGCCCGTTTTGCTTGAGCCCATCATGAGTGTGCGTGTGACGATCCCCGGTGAATTCATGGGCGACTGCACTGGCGATCTGAATCACAAGCGCGGGCGGATTCTAGGAATGGAGTCCGACGACGGTCTGCAAGTGATTGTGGCCGAGGTGCCGCAGGCCGAAATGTTCAAGTACTCGTCGGAACTGCGCTCGATGACGGGTGGCCGCGGCTCCTTTGAGATGGCCTTTGTCCGCTACGACGTGGTGCCCGCCAATGTGGCCCAGAAGATTGTGGCGGAGGCGGCAAAAACCAGTCAGGCAGACGACGAAGATTAGCACCGGTTAGACGGTGGCAGCGCCGGAGCGGCGAGAAAGACAGGGCAGGATATGAGCGGTCATAGCAAGTGGTCAACCATCAAGCACAAAAAGGGGGCGGCTGACGCCAGGCGCGGCAAGGTTTTCAGCAAACTGGCCAAAGAACTGACGGTGTCCGCGCGGACCAGCGGCGGCGATCCCGCGGTGAACATCACCCTGCGAACCATTCTGGCCAAGTGCAAGGCGTGTAACATGCCCGCTGACAATATCGAGCGGGCCATCAAAAAGGGGACGGGCGAACTTCAGGGGGAGGCCCTGGAAGAAATTATTTTCGAGAGCTATGCCCCCGGCGGCGTCGGCTTGATCATTCAGTGTTTATCCGATAACCGCAACCGCTCTGTAGCCGAAGTCCGCCACCAGCTCAACCGTCACAATGCCACCCTGGCGGGCAGCAACCAGGTGATGCGCAACTTTCAGCGGCGCGGTCAAATCCTGATCGATGCTGAAGGGGTGGACGAAGACACGTTGATGGAAGTGGCCTTGGATGCCGGCGCGGAGGATATGCAGAACAAGGAGGGCGTGTTTGAAATCCTGACCGAACCGAACACCTACAGCGATGTTTCCGAGAAGATCACGGAAGCCGACTATACGCCCTTTGAGGAATCTGGCGTGAACCTCATCCCGCTGGTGACGGTGCCGATCACCGAAAAAAACCAGGCCGCCAGTTTGATCAAGTTGATCGACGCGCTCGAAGAACTCGATGACGTCCAAAACGTCTATATGAATGCCGATATTGCCGACGAGGCGATTGACGAGTAACGGGGGGGGGGCCGGGGCATGAAGGTGCTGGGCATTGACGGCTCGCTGCGGGGCACCGGGTTGGCGGTGATTGAGCAGCAGGGATCGCGGACCGTCTCGCGCCATTGGGAAGTGGTGAAAATGTCGGCCAAGGCGCCCCATTCGGAGTGTCTCAGCACAATCCGTAAACGATTGGATGTGGTATTGGCCGAGCATTCGCCAGCCGCCGCCGTAATTGAGGGCGGATTTTTCTTTAAAAATGCCAAGGTGGCCATGGTGCTGGGGGAGGTACGCGGTGTAGCGATTGCCGGTTGCGCCACTGCCGGTGTCCCCGTGTTCGAGTATTCGCCGCGCCGGGCCAAGCAAAATATCACGGGGTGGGGGGCGGCCCCGAAGGAACAGGTGGCGCGAATGGTTAAATCGGTGTTGGGCCTGAGTGAAATCCCGCCGCCAGATGCCGCCGATGCCCTGGCGCTGGCATTGTGTCACCTGCAAACCAACCGGTGCCTACTTCCCAGCGAGCCGATTTGAGATGACGCCAGAGGCCGGTCAGGAGCGGCTGCGGCTGGAGGGGGTCGGGAAGACATTCCGCACACCTGCGGGAGCGGTTGATATTCTTCACGATGTTTCCCTGAGCCTGGGGGCGGGGCAATTTGGCGTGATTACGGGGCCGTCAGGTTCCGGCAAGACCACATTGCTGATGGTCGCCGGATTGCTACAGGATGCGGATGCCGGTCAGGTTTGGCTGAACGGCCGCGCGGTGTCGGGGCTGGACGAGGGCGAGCGGGCCGATATTCGTAAATATGGGGTGGGCATGGTGTTCCAGAAATTCTGTCTGTTACCCCACCGGAGCGCCCTGGATAATGTGCTATTTCGGTTTCGCTATCTGGCCCATGACGGCCATCGGGCGCGGGAATGGGCAGAAGCCGCGCTTGAACGCGTGGGGCTGGCGGACAAGGCGCGGCAGCCGGCGCGGTTACTCTCCGCGGGCGAGATGCAGCGGGTGGCGATTGCCCGCGCCCTGGCCGTGCCCCCCCGGCTGTTGCTGGCGGATGAGCCCACCGGCAACCTGGATGCCGCCGCCGCCGCGGCCGTCATGGACTTATTTTGCAGCTTAAATCGCGACGGCATGTCCATTTTGCTGGTGACACATAATCCGCATTGGACGACCGCCGGCACCGTCCAGTGGACCATGCGCGATGGTCGGCTGACCTGACGACGACAGCGGACTGCACCAGCGACGGAACCAGCGACGAAACTGGCAAAAAGAATTGCGTTCGGGGCAGGGGGGGGCTAGGGTGTCGGAGGCTTGCCGGGACGGGTTCCGGCGGCTGGAACTGGACTCCGTCCAGGCCGGTTGCCATGGGCTGGGCCCCATGCGACGGATGCGGCCAAAACCCCGCCAGGGCCGGAAGGCAGCAACGGTATGGCCGTTCTTCCGGGTGCCGTGGGTGTCCTGGTTCATGGTGGCCGGCTTGGACGGAGTGCAGAATGCAACCCCGTCGGGAGAAGAACCATGGCGTATGAAGTTTTGGCGCGAAAATGGCGCCCACAGCAATTCAAAAATGTCATCGGACAGGGGCACGTGATTCAGACCCTGACCCGGGCCATTCAAACGAATCGGGTGGCCCACGCCTATCTGTTTGTGGGGCCGCGGGGAACCGGCAAGACGACAACCGCGCGCCTGCTGGCCAAGGCACTTAACTGCCAGATGCGCGGGGAGAATCCGGACCCGTGCGATACGTGCGATTCGTGCCGGGAAATTGCGCGGGGCCATAGCCTGGATGTGATCGAGATCGACGGTGCATCTACCAACAACGTTGATCACGTGCGCGAGCTGCGCGACAATGTGCGCTATGCGCCGGCGCGGGGGCCCTTCAAGGTCTACATCATCGACGAAGTACATATGCTCAGCCCCGGGGCTTTTAACGCACTGCTTAAAACCCTCGAGGAGCCACCGGCGCATGTGAAGTTTCTCTTGGCGACGACCGATGTGCATAAGGTGCCCGCCACCATCTTGTCGCGGTGCCAGCGGTTTGATCTGCGCCGGATTGGCCTGAAAGATATCGTTGGGCGCCTGGAAATGATTGCCACGGCCGAGAAATGGACCGTGAGCCCTGCCGCCTTGCTGGCCATTGCGCGAGGAGCGGAAGGGGGGCTGCGAGACGCCGAGTCGGCACTGGACCAGATTGTGTCGTTTCGCGGCGAAACCGTTGAGGAGGCCGATGTCCTGGGGGTGTTTGGGCTGGTGTCATGGACGACGATTGATCGCTTGGCTACGGCGGTCCTCAAAGGCGACGCCGCCGAAGCGCTCACCATCGTTACGGAATTGGATGAGGGGGGGCGGGACCTACAACGGTTGGTGCAGGAATTGCTGGGCCATTTCCGCAATGTGCTGGTGTGGACCCACGCGCCGGATTTGGCCGAGACCTTTGACCTGACCGGAGCCCAGGTGGAGGGGCTGAAGGCGCAGGCGGCGTTGGCCGATGGCGAAAAGCTGCTGCGCGTTGTGGAGATTCTGAGCGAAGCCGCCACCCAGGCACGCTTCGCACTGTCGCGCCGCACGGTGGTGGAAGTGGCGTTGCTCAAGGCGGCGCGCGCGGCGACCGTGGTCAGTCTCGATGAGCTGATTGCCCGCATCGAGACGAGTTCGGCGGATGGTGGCGCGTCGGTGCCGTCCGCCGCCTCCCCCCCCTCACCGGCGCGCATGGCCGAGCCCCCCCCGCCGTCCCCCCCCGCCGCCCCCCCGTCTCCAGAGGCCGAGGTGGCGACCTTGAAGCAGCGCTGGTCGGCGATTCTGGAGCGGGTGGCGGTGACGGCGCAGATGGCGGCCCCTTACCTGAAAGAAGCGACGCCGCTGCGCGTCGAGGGCGATCACGTCGTGCTGGGATTTGATCCGGAATTTGAAGAACACCTCGCCCGAGTGCAGACCGCCCGGGCCCTACAGGCCATCGAGCAGGCCATTTGTCATGAACTTCACCGACAGGTGGGCATCCGCTTTGTGGTGGAAGACGGTCCGCCGGTGCCGGTGGCCGACAATTCACCTGCCCCGGCCGCCCCGCTCAAAAAGAAAAAAGCGCCAAAGAAAAAACTGGCGGATGATGCAGCCGTAAAGAAGACCATAGAGGCATTCGATGCGGAAGTAATAGAGATACGTGACTAGCCCAGGAGGGATGAACCCGTGAACATGATGAAGATGATGAAGCAGGCCGCGAGTATGCAAAAAAACATGGCCAAAGTACAAGCCGCGCTGGCGGAGCAGGAGCTGGAGTTTCAAAGTGGCGGCGGCGCGGTGGTCGTGATGATCAGTGGCGACGGAAACATTCGCCGCATCCGGATTGATCCGGCGGCTCTGGAGGACGGAGACGCCGAAATGCTCGAAGACCTGCTGCTGGCGGCGGTGCAGGGAGCGCAGGAGATGGCGAAGACTGCCGCAGAAGCGCAAATGAAGGACGTGACGGCGGGGATGGGGCTTCCGCCGGGAATGGGATTCTAGAAACGGCATGGACCCGCTGGCACAACTGACAACGGCTCTGGCGCGGTTGCCGGGTATCGGGCGGCGGACCGCCGACCGCTTAGCGGTGCATCTGGCGCGGAATCCGTCCACCGTGGCGCGGGAACTGGCGGAGGCCATTACGGAGGCTCGTCAGCGCCTGGCGGCCTGTAAGTTGTGCGGTAGCGTGACGGCCAAGGACGAGAATCCGTGCCGCCTGTGTTCGGATGCCCGGCGCGATGACGCGATCCTGTGCGTCGTCGAGGACCCTGCGGATATTGCCCTGCTGGAGCGCAGCGGCGAATATCACGGACGCTACTTTGCGCTGATGGGGAAGCTGTCGCCGATGCGTGGGGAGGGGATCGGCGATCTGCGCTTGCCCGCACTACTGGAGCGTGCGGCAACGGCCCGTGAGGTTGTGCTGGCGTTGAATTGCGATGTCGAGAGCGAGGCAACGGCCGCTTATCTGCGTCACGTACTGGCACGCCAGCAGCCGGATTTGAAGATCAGTCGTCTGGCGTTGGGCATTCCGGCAGGCAGCGCGATTGCGTTCTCCGACCCGGTGACGCTTGGACGCGCGATCCGCGGCCGCACCGAGGCGTGATCACGGGCGCAACCTACGGCAAGGGCGGTAGCTCTGCCGGGTGGCCGCGGCCTGGGAGGGGGATGGGCATTACATGGGGCCCAGCGGATTGACGATCCGCGAGAGATAGGTCTCTAACTCCCGGCCGTATTCGGTATCCTTGCCCGCCAGCGTCAGTTGCTTGTGCAGCATGGCGAGGCCGGTGGGGCCGATTTCCGCTTCCTCGGCGGAGGCAAAGCGGTTGGCGGGGTCTGGAGCGAGAAGGCGTTCCAACAAATGCAGGAAGGGTGTGTTATGGCGCACATGGTCCGGCAGCATGTCGAACAGCTTTGGCACCAACTTGAGCTTGGTGTGGAGCAGGTCGTTCTCTGTGAGGGGCTTTTCGGCGGTGAAGAGTCGCTCGCCTCGCAGCATTTCCAGGCCGACGAGTCCCAGGCTGTAGAGGTCGGACTGGAGGCGGGCCACGCGTTCAGCATGGATTTCCGGTGCCATATAGGCGGGGGTTCCCAACAGCAAGGTCATCTTTTCGTCCAGTAGCATCGCGCGGCCGTAGTCGATCAATTTGATGTAGCCCAGCCGATCAATCATGATGTTGGCGGGCTTGATGTCGGCATGCACGAAGCCCATCTCATGGAGAGTTTCAAGCCCGCGCAGCACCTGGCGCATAATGTACAACGCAATGCCAGGTTGGATCATGATGCGGCCGTTTTGGTGGCGGAAAATGACATCGGTGAGATGATGCCATTCCGCTTCCGTGGAACGGGCCTTGACTTGCTCGAGATGCGTGCCATCGAGCAATTCGCGCAGCGAGATGCCATTGACCACTTCCATCTGGAGGTAGCCGATGCCATTGCTTTCTTCATAGATTTCCGGGATCACCAGTGCCGGGTTTTTGACCAGTTGCAGCTTGGAGGTCTGGGCGGCGATGCGCCCCATATCCGTCCAGTACTTCTTGGCGCTGCTGTAGATGCTGGGATCAAACAGCTTGATCGCATGCCGGGTAATGCAGCCGCGCGCCCCATGGCGCAGGCCCAAAAAGACGATGCCCTGGCGCCCCCGGCCCAATTCGCGGGGGAAGCGGTAGGCCACCGGATAGTAGATCGCGCGCGCCGCCAGGATGGCGCGATAGTTTGCGCCCAGTTGGCGGCTGCCGACCCCGGCGCCAGCGGTGGACTGGGGGGCCAGATCGCGCAGGATCGACGCATTCATTGCGGCCGGGGCGGGGGAGGCCGGCGGAGTGCCGGACAACGGCTCCAGCTCAGTCGTCTGGTCAAAAATGAACTTTTTTTGCACATGGGGAGTTTACCGGAAGCTGGTTTTTTGGCAATATCCACCTTCCATGTCCCCCATGTCCCCCCCCCACGCCAATCATGCCGCTCACGAGCGGGCCTTCCGTCGCCTGGCCTTTCCAGAGGCTACCGCCGCGGATTGGGGCGATTGGCGTTGGCAATTGCGCCACCGGGTGCGCACCGCTGCCGGGGTGGCGCGTGTGCTGGAGTTGTCCGCCCGCGAGCGCCGCGCGCTGGCGACACCCGCGGCCTGGCGGATGCCCTTGAGCATCACCCCCTACCTGCTGAGCCTGTTGGATCAGGAAGCGCCGGATGGCCCGTTGCGCCGGACGGTACTACCCGATGTACGCGAAGCGCAGGTCCGTAAGGGAGAGTATCACGATCCCCTGGGGGAAGAAGCCCATCAAGTCGCCCCCGGCTTGATCCGTTCCTATCCCCATAAAGTGTTGCTGTTGGCCACGGCCGATTGTGCCAGTTTCTGCCGCTACTGCACCCGCTCGCGTGCCGCTGGAAAGGGAACGGGGCGCGCGTCGCGGGCGGCCCCCTTCCCGCGAGCGGCGTTGGAGTGGTTGCGGCGCACCCCGGAGATACATGATGTCCTAATATCCGGCGGCGATCCGCTGGTATGGAGCGACGCGCGCCTGGACCGGCTGCTGAAGGCTGTGCGGGCGATTCCACATGTGGACCTGATCCGCATCGGCACAAAGACCCCCGCCGTGCTGCCGCAGCGAATCACGCCCGGGCTGGTGCGGATTCTGCGCAGCGTGCGGCCGCTGTGGCTGAGCCTGCATTTCTCCCATCCGGCGGAGTTGACACCGCGGGCCGCACGCGCTTGCTCTCGCCTGCTGGAGGCCGGCTTGCCGCTGATGAATCAGACCGTGCTCCTGCGTGGAATTAACGACAACCGGGAGACGATGCAGCGCCTGAACGAAGGCTTGTTGCGGCTGGGGGTGAAGCCCTATTACCTGCATCAGGGCGACATGGCCGCGGGAACCGCCCATCTGCGCTCGACCGTGGCCAAAGGACGCGCCATTTTGCAGGCGCTGTGCGGGCAGGTGTCGGGATATGCCATTCCTCACTTCATGATCGACCCGCCGGGGGGCGGCGGCAAACATCACCTGTTCCCCGGGGGAGGGCGGGCGGGGGCGTAAGGGGCTGCTGCCGCCCGCGCGGGTGGGCCGAGGCAGTGATTGCGTTCGACTCCGGTTTGCCGTAAAGTCGCCGATTCATGGTCCTGAGTCATTCCATCTGGAGCCGCCTGCGATTCGTCTTGGTGGTGGGGTTGATCCTGCCACTGCTGGCGAGCGCTCAGGTGCGTGGTCTGCGGACGCTGGGCTATGCGGGCAAACGCTATGTGGCGCTCAAAGACCTGGCGGCGATGTATGGCTTGCCCGTGACCGCGCCGGGTGGCAAGAGGCTCTTGATCCGCGGACAGTATGTCAGTGTTCAATTGACCATGGACAGCCGCGAGGCGAGCGTGAATGGCAGCAAAGTGTGGCTGCATGCCCCGGCGATCAAGGTGCGCGGCCAGTGGGTCATCAGCGATGCCGACGCCCAATGCGTGATTGATCCGTTGGTGCGGCCGTCGGCCTATCTGGGAGCGCGGAAGACGCGGACCGTCGTGTTGGACCCGGGCCATGGCGGCAAGGATCCCGGCGCCTGCGCCAATGGCCTGAAGGAAAAGGATTTGGCCCTGGACCTGGCGCTGCGAATTCGGGCACATTTGCGCGCAAATGGGGTGCGCGTGGTGATGACGCGCGATACCGACCGCTTCTGGACGCTGAAGGATCGCCCATTTCTGGCGGCACGCGGTGCCGGGGATGTGTTTGTTAGCATCCATTTGAATGCCACGGGCACGCGCAGCGTGCAGGGGGTGGAAACATTTGTGGCCCCGGTGGAGCAGTATCCACCGACCTCCGATCCGCGCCTGAATAAGAAATATCCGGCGGCACCCAATAATCGCTTTAACCATTCCAATACGGTTCTCGGCCACCAGATTCAGCGCTCCCTGGTGGGCATTACCCGTGCGGATGACCGCGGGCTCAAGCGGGCGCGCTTCCATGTTTTGAAAAATTCCGCGATGCCCGCGGCCCTGGTGGAATGCGGGTTCCTGACGAATCCGCAGGAAGCCCAAAAGGTGGCCACACCCGCCTATCGCGAGACGGTGGCGCAGGGCGTTGCTCAGGGCATTCTGAACTATCTGGCTCTGGTGAATCGGGCCAAAGTGGAATTGGGCGCTCCACTGATCCAGGCACCCACGCAGGTGGCGGCGACGATGGTGGCTCCCGCGCCGACGGCCCCCATCCCCATGGCCGCGCGCGCCTGGGGGGCGCCCCCGCCGGGCACGCATCTACATGCGACAGCCGGTGCGGCGTCCGCAAGAATTCAGCAGGCGCCGACCGCGTCTGCGGCTCCCGCGCCGCAGGCCGTGCCGGTAACCTCGCCCGCCGCGAGCGCGGCGTCACCGGCGACCGCAACCTCTCCCCGGGCCCGAATGCCGGTTCCCGCGCCGTCTCGTGAGCGGCCGCGTCACGCCGTGGCGCCGCCGCCCTCACGGCTCTTGAATCCCCACCTAGGTAATTCTTCAAATTAAGGTGCGCCCATCCGCCGCGCTTGGAGTTAGAACCATGAAAAAATCAAGTCAGGCATTTCTCACCAAACTGATGGCGGCGATCTCCCCCTCCGGCTATGAACGGGATGCGGTGCGTGTGTTTCGCCAGGAAGCGGAATCATTTGCCGATGCTGTGCGTACCGATGTGCATGGCAATACGGATATTGTGATTCATCCCGGCGGCAGCCCGCGCGTCATGCTGGCGGGACACTATGACGAGATTGGCTTCATTGTGACGCTGATTGATGCGAACGGCTATCTCTGGGTGGCACCCATTGGCGGCTGGGACCCACAGATTCCCCAAGGGCAGCGCGTGTGGATTCGCACCGATACGGGCGTGGTGCCCGGCGTGATCGGCAAGATGCCTATCCATCTCCAGAAGCCCGAGGAACGCAAACAGGTCACACCACTAACGGACTTGTGGGTCGATATTGGCGCCAAGACTAAGAAGGAAGCCGAGAAGCGCGTATCGGTGGGCGACCCCATGGTCATGGCCCAAGATGTGGTCGAACTGCCGAATGACCGCCTGGTGGGACGGGCCTTCGATAACCGCGCCGGCGCCTTTGTGGTGCTGGAAGTCGCCCGCCTGCTGGCGGGTCTGGACCCCCAGGCCGAAATCCATGCCGTGGGCACCGTACAGGAAGAAATCGGCAGCCGCGGGGCCATTACTTCCACCTTCGGAATCGATCCGCAAGTGGGCATCGCCGTCGATGTCACCTTTGCCACCGATCATCCCAAAATGGAGGGCCCCGAAAAACGCGAGGGCAAGGTGGAACTGGGGGGCGGGCCGGTGCTGGCGCGGGGTGCCAATATGAACCCCATCCTCTTTGACCACTTGTCCAAAACCGCCCAGAAACACAAAATCCCCGTCCAGGTGGTGGCCGATGGCCGAGCCACGCCGACGGATGCGGACCCCATCCAGATTTCACGGGCCGGCGTGGCCGCCGCACTGGTCAGTGTACCGCTGCGCTACATGCATACCCCCAGCGAAATCATCAGCCTGAACGATCTGAATCGCACCATTGAACTGATCGCCCATGCCGTCGCGGATATGAAACCGCAGCAGAGCTGGATTCCGTTTTGATGGGACCGCGCGCGAGACAATTGATCGCCAACCGAGGCCCGAATGAAGTACGATGAAGGCCCTCAGAGCACGAGCAGCGCAGCGCCAGGGCGAGGGTTCTCTGGCGGCGCTTGCCTGAACCCTGAGAGCGCAACGAGGAGATAGAGATGATCACAGTCAAGGTAGTCGGGTGCGGGGGATATGGCGGCGTGGGAATTGTGGAGTTGCTGCTGCGGCATCCGGAAACGAAGATTCAAACCCTGGTGGCCGCGACCGAGACAGGCCTGCCAATGGGGGAGTTGTATCCGCACCTGAAGGGGTTTTGCGATCTGCCGATCCTCACGCCCGATGATCCGGCGGCCCGCGAGCCGGCGGATGTGGTCTTCTTTTCGACACCCGACCGCGTCGGGATGGCGCAGGCACCCGCCGAACTTAAGCAGGGCGCGCGGGTAATCGATTACAGCGGCGATTTCCGCTTCACCACCGAGGCCGTCTATGGCGAGTATGCCCAGCGCATTGGCCTTGATCCCGTTCACTTGGCCCCTGACTGCTTGCCCCAGACCGTCTATGGCTTGCCCGAACTCAACCGCGCGGCCTACGCATCCGATCAGCGCCTGGTGGGCAATCCCGGCTGCTTTGCCGTGAGCTGCCTGCTGGGCTTGGCACCGGCCATCGCCGCCAAACTGGTGGATGTCTCCAGCGTGATCTGCGATTGCAAAACCGGCGTCTCCGGCGCGGGCAAGAAAGCGACGCCGATCCACCACTATCCGGCCCGCTACGACAATATGCAGGCCTATCGCCTCAGCGGCCATCAGCATGTCATGGAAATTGAAATGATGCTCAGCCACCTCGCGGGCGAATCGGTCCCGGTCACCTTTACCGCCCAGGTTGTGCCCGTCTGCCGTGGCATTCTGAGTACCTTATACGGAACCCTCCGGGACGGCATCGATGCCGCGCAGGTCTGGGATGCTTTTGCCGACTACTACCGCGACCAGCCCTTTGTGCGGCTTTATGATCGCCAGGCAACGGTCGGCACCGCCCACGTGCGCGGCTCCAACTTCTGCAACCTGATCGTGGATGTCGATGAGCGGACCCGCCGCCTGCGCGTGATCTCGCATATCGACAACCTGATGAAGGGCCAGGCCGGCAATGCCCTCCAAAACATGAACCTGATCTGTGGCTTGCCCGAGACCATGGGCCTCGACCACCCCGGCGCCTATCCATAAGCTGCTGCTGTTGCCGGGAGATCCGGGAACAAGAGCGCGGGTTCCCGCGGGTTGGCTGTTTGAATAACCGCATATTGTAATAAGTGGATACTGGCGGCGGCGGTCGTTTTGGCGCACTGGAATCCACCCCCAATGCTACTCGTCACGGGCGGACCCCATTTTGGCCTCTTTTGTGAAGCGAATGGGTTTGATTCAGTGCCGGGCAGGGGGTATACAAAGAGGTCACTCCACAGGAAGGATTCACTCATGACAACACGTAGCCTATTTTTCGCTTTGATTCCGCTGGCGGCGCTGGCCGCGGGGCCCCATGTCACCATCTACAACGATGGCTTTGCCACCGTGAAGGAGGAGCGCACGCTGGCGCTTCAGGAGGGCGTGGCCGAAATCCGCGTCACGGATATGTCGCGGTTGCTGGAGCCGGACTCGGTCATGATTCGCGAAATGGGCACCGAGTCCTTCGGGCTGCGCATCCTGGAGCAGAGCTTCGTGAATGACCCGCTGACGGAAGGGCTGCTGCTGCATCAGCTCGAGGGGCAGATGGTGCGCTTCGAGGAGAAGCGGCGCGATGGGACCGTCAAGGAGCATCACGGAAAAGTCATCCGCAGCGGCTACGTGCCGGGCGAGGGGATGCGCGATCAGTCGATCATCGAGGAAGAGGGCGCCGTGCGATTTTCGTTGCCGGGCCAACCCGTATTCGAGGGCATTGACGCGGGCGCGTTTCTCAAGCCATCGCTGGTGTGGCAGGTGGCCTCGGCCAGGATCGGCGACTGCCCAATCGAGGTCGCGTATGTGACCGCCGGCATGGAGTGGGAGGCCACCTATAACCTCGTCATGCCTGCCGAGGGTAACGACATCTTTGACTTCTCCGGATGGATTTCGCTCCAAAACCAAACCGGTAAAGATTTCCAGAATGCCGAGGTCAAGCTGATCGCCGGCGATGTGCAGAAGGTGCAGCCGCAGGTCCGGCCGCGCGGTCGCGCTGTGATGTTTGCCGTGGCGCCCAGCGAAGACGCCATGCCCGAAGAGCGGGCCTTCGATGAGTTCCATCTGTACACGCTGCCGCGGCCGGTGGTGCTGCGTCACAACGAACTCAAACAGGTGGAATTTCTGCGCACACCGGGCGTGAAGGGCCAGCGCTATTATGTCTATAATCCGCTGGTGGGATTCCGTCCGTACGGACGGGTCAATACTGATCCCGACTACGGCACCACCAGCGACAAAAAGGTGGGCGTGCGCATCGAGATCGAAAACAGCAAGGACAATGGCCTCGGCGTGCCGCTGCCCAAGGGCCGTATGCGGCTCTATCGCACCGACGCAGTGGACGGCCGACGCGAATTCACCGGCGAAAACAAGATCGATCACCTGCCCAAAAATGAAAAACTCAAGCTGGAGATGGGCAGTGCCTTCGATTTGGTCGGCGAACGCAAACGCCTGAACTTCTCGGTGGATAGCACCGCCAAACGGATGAGCGAAACCATCCAGATCACGTTGCGCAATCGCAAGGAAAACGAGGCGGTTGAGATTCGCGTGATCGAGCCGCTCTACCGCGCCGCCAACGCCAAGGTGGTCAACCCCAGTATGGCCGTTGAACGCATCGATGCCTCCACCATCGAGTTTCGTGTGCCGGTGCCAGCCGATGGCGAGGCCGTCGTGACCTATACCGTGAAGTATAATTGGTAGGGGCCAGCAGAATATGTTCAGCGGGATGCACCCGGAGACCAAATGATGTAAGATGGATTTTCCATAGCGTGGAAAATAGGTTTCCACACCGTGGAAAAATGACGGCATACTTTTCCATAGTGTGGAAAAAATGCGCTGAACTTTTCCATAGCGTGGAAAAAAGTTTTCCACACTGTGGAAAAAGTGGACCGATGATGGTGTCGTGTGCTCGCGCGTGTGCGGGAGCCACAACATGGCAACCAGGGAGTAATGGATGAAGGATAGGACAACGAGGCGAGCGGTGGCGCTGGTACTGGCGCTGGTGATGCTGGCCGCGCCCGGATTTGGGGCGCCGGTGATCCAGCACGACCCTGTGCGGGTGGCCGAAAAAGGGTCGTCCCTGGGCGTGCGTGCGACGGTGCGCGACACCGCCGCGCGAATCGAGTCGGTCGCCCTGTTCTATGCGGCCTCGCGGGGAATGACGCCGTTCCGGGTGGCCCTGTCGAGTTCCGGCGCAGGCACGTGGTATGGCAGCATCCCGGGGCACATGGTCGGACCCGGTGCGCAGATGCTCTACTATATCGAGGCCGAGAATGCCGATGGCGAGACCCGGGAAACCGATTGGTACACGGTCAAGCTGGTGGAGAAAGGCGTCGCGCCAGAGGCGATTCCGGCGGCCAGCGATGTGGCGCGCGAATCGCAGCGGCGCAGGGCCGCGGCGGCCGCGACACCCGCTCCCGCCCCCGTGGTCGAAAAACCCAGCCGGAACAAGTATCTGATTCCAGGGGCCATCATTGTCGGCGGGGCCGTGGCCGTGGGGGGCGCGCTGGCCATCGCGGACAGCGGTGGCGGGGGGGGCGGTGGCGGCGGCGGGGGGGCCGATGTGGTCACCAATGCCAACTTCGGCGGCAATTACTCCATCTGTTTTGAGCCAACGGCGGCCTCCAATACGGTCACGGTGTGCGATAGCGGGCTGGTCAATGTCTATGTGCGCAACGGCAACGTGGATGTCATCGGCCTCTGGGCGGCAGAGGTCTTTAGTACCCCGCTCAATGGCAGCGTCTTTTCCGTCACTAAGACGGTGGCGGCCACCACCGTTTTCCCGGAATCCTATTTGATTCTCTCAGGTGAAATTAGCGGCAAACGCTGTAGCGTGAGCATTAATGGCTATTCGCGCGATCCAGATAATCCAGGCAACTATAATGGCCAATTGGATACAACCATGAGGTGATGACCATGACGAAAACTCCTTTTTTGAAATTGGCGGAAACCCGGCGCAGTGTGCGGGCCTACAAGACCGATGAGGTCCCGGAGGAGCTGCTGCAGCAGGTGCTGGAAGCCGGTCGCCTGGCACCGTCGGCCGTGAATAAACAGCCGTGGCGGTTTCTGGTGGTGCGGGAGGAACTGAATCGGCGGGCGCTGGGCACGGCCTATGCGCGCGACTGGTTCTGGACGGCGCCAGTGGTGATTGTTGTGTGCGTCCTGCCGGGTGAGGCGTGGACGCGACCCTATGATGGCTCTAATTTCGCGATGGTGGATGGAACGCTGGCAATGGACCATATGCAGTTGGCCGCAGCCGAACTGGGCCTGGGGACGTGCTGGATCGGCGCATTCGATCCCGAGGCGGCACGCGATATTCTCGGCCTGCCCGATGGCGTCTCGATCGTCGGCATGACCCCGCTGGGCTTTCCGGATGTCGAACCTAATCCGCGCCCCCGCTCGCGGCGGCCGCTTGGCGAAACGGTGTTGAAAGAACGCTGGAGCTGATAGGACCGCAGGGCTGAAGCATGGCGACGTTTGACCTGACATCCAGCTTTCAGCCCACGGGCGATCAGCCTGAGGCCATCGCGGCGCTGGTGGAGGGCTTCCGCGGGGGCACGCGCTACCGCACTCTGGAGGGGGTGACGGGCTCAGGCAAGACGTTTACTATGGCCAATGTCATTGCCCAATTGGGGCAGCCCACGCTGGTCATCAGTCACAACAAAACGCTCGCCGCTCAGCTCTATGCCGAGTTGAAGGATTTTTTTCCCCACAACGCAGTCGAGTATTTTGTCAGCTACTATGACTATTATCAGCCTGAGGCCTATATTCCTCAGACGGATACCTACATCGAAAAAGATGCGAGCATCAATGAGGAGATCGAGCGCCTGCGACTGGCGGCGACAGATGCACTGATTAATCGCCAGGATGTCATTATTGTTGCGTCAGTGTCGTGCATCTATGGCCTGGGGTCGCCGGAAGACTATCGAGACATGCTGGTGTCCCTGCGGGTGGGCGACGAGTTCGCACGCGACGATATCATGCGCAAATTGGTGGAGGTGCAGTATGCCCGTAATGATATCGCGGGGCTGCCGGGGACCTTCCGCGCCCGCGGCGATACGCTGGATGTCTTCCCGTCCTATAGCAAAGAGGGGGTGAGGATCGACTTTTTTGGCGATACCATCGAACGCCTGCGGCGAATCGATCCGCTGACGGGTAAAACTCTCCAGGTCGTGGAGTACACCAGCATTTCACCGGCGAAACACTTCGTGATGCCCGCGGAAAAAATCCGGCCGGCGATCGCCCGCATCACCGACGAGATGGAAGCACGCGTGGCCGAGTTGGAACGTGAAAACAAACTGCTCGAGGCTCAGCGCCTGCGCATGCGTACCACCTTCGATATGGAAATGCTGCACGAAGTGGGCTACTGCAGCGGCATCGAAAACTATTCCGGCCCGCTTTCCGGACGTCCACGTGGATCGCGGCCCTATACCTTGATGGATTTTTTCCCCGATGGATTTTTGACCATCATTGACGAATCGCACGTGACGCTGCCGCAGGTACGCGGCATGTATAATGGTGACCAGGCGCGCAAGCGCACCCTGGTGGAACACGGGTTCCGCCTGCCATCGGCGCTGGATAACCGCCCCATGAATTATGACGAGTTCATGGGGCTGGCAGAACAAATGATGTTCACCACCGCCACGCCCGGGCCTACGGAAACAGCGCTGGCGGGTGAACCGGTCCGCCAGGTCATTCGCCCGACCGGCATCCTCGATCCGCTGGTGGAAGTGCGCCCCCTTCAGGGGCAGGTGGATGACCTGATTGAGGAAGTCCGCCAGTGCGCCGAAAATAAAGAACGCGTACTCGTGACCACCCTTACCAAAAGAACAGCCGAGGATTTGTCCGCCTACCTGTTGGATATCGGCATTCGCTGCAAGTATCTGCATTCCGATATCACCGCGCTGGACCGGGTGGCGATTCTGCGCGGATTGCGCAAAGCGGATTTCGACTGCCTGATCGGCATCAACCTGCTGCGCGAAGGCCTGGACCTGCCGGAGGTGGCGCTGGTGGCCGTGCTGGATGCCGACAAGGAGGGCTTCTTGCGCAGCGAAACCGCCCTGATCCAGACCGCCGGCCGCGCCGCGCGACATCTGGAGGGGCGTGTCATTCTCTATGCGGACCGTGTCACCGATTCGATGCAGCGGATGATGGACCTGACCGGTGACCGGCGGCGTGTGCAGGAGGCCTACAACCTGGCCAATAACATCACACCGACCCAAATCAAAAAAGCCATCAGCGAGAGTCTGGCCCAGACCGAGAAGGCGCACGATATCGAGGAGTATGTGGTCCGGGAATCGGGCGGGGACTACGATGTGGTTCAGGCGATCGCCGAGATGGAACGCGAAATGGCCGAAGCTGCCGAAGCCCTCGAATATGAGCGCGCCGCCTTCTTGCGTGACCAAATCTATGAACTTAAACACGTCGAGAATCCCTTCAAGGGCGTCGTGCAGCAGAAACGGCGCGGCCCCATCATGTATAAACCCAGAAAAATGGGCGGCGGCCCCCGCGCCCGAAAGAAACCCCAATAGGGTCAGCCCTTAAAATATAACTAATGGTTAGTTATATTTTAAGGGCTGACCCCGATGAGGAGGCGATGATGATGAGCAAGGATGAGGTGGTGCGCGAGCTGATTGAGCGCGAGTTGCGGGAGGATATCGGGCCGGGGGATGCGACAACGCTGGCGCTGGTGGCGGCATCGGCGACGGCCTGTGCCCGGATTGTGGCGCGCCATGATGTGGTGGTGGCGGGGGGGGGGATTACAAGATCG
>JAQUJC010000096.1 GCA_028681135.1 Kiritimatiellia bacterium
ACAGGTACAAGCCGTTCAGGTCGGTGAACGTATAGGCAATGGCATTGCTGGCACCATCCAGCAAGTTGACGATCACGTTCGGGATACCGGCTTCGCCCGGATTCTGTATGCCGTCCCAGTTTTCGTCCAGCCAGACCGTGTCGCCCAGCGACGCCGGCCGGTACAGCCCCGCATCCCAGTCCAGATCATTATCGCCCGAGGCTAGCGTGATCGTCGTCGTCCAGCCGGTCGTCGGATCGGCATCGCTGTCAGCCGTGTTGCCGCCCTGGTTCTGCAGCGTGAACTGGTAGCCCGCCGGCCGCACGAACTTCACGGTGTAGTCGCCCGGAATCAGGTTGTCGAAGCCATATTTTCCAAGCCCGTCCGTCATTGTCGTGAGCACGAGGTTTGTGTCGGCATCATACAACTCGACGATCACGCCCGCGATGCCTGGCTCACCGCCATCCTGGATGCCGTCGCCGTTCAGGTCGTTCCAGACGAAATTGCCCAGCGAGGCCGGAAGATAGAGACCGGCATCCCACGTCAGGTCATTCTCGCCACTGGTCAGCTCGGTTGGAATCGTCAAGCCGGTTGTCCGATCCGCATCGCTATCAATTTCGTTATCAGTCCCCTGATCCTGCAGAGTGAACTGATAGTTGTTCGTAAGCGTGAAGCCCACGAAGTAGGTGCCCGGCACCCGGTTCGTGAAGGCATAGAGCCCGCTGCCATCCGTGACCGTCGTATCCAGCACATTGCTCGCGGCACCATACAATGTAACCGTAATCCCCGGGATTCCCGGTTCGGCCCCATCCCGAATACCGTTACCGGCAGTCCCCCCGCCGGCGCCATCGTCATACCAGACCAGGTCGCCGATCGAAGCCGGGATGTAAATGCCCATATCCAATGTCAGGTCGCTTTCGCCGGCATTCAGCCATCCCGTTGAAGCCGTTTGGCCCGTGCCCGTATTCGCATCACTGTCGAGAGCCGGGTCGCTGCCTTCACCCTGCAGCGTCACGACATAGCCCAGGGGCAGCGTACCGAGATCGAAGATGACATAATAATCTCCCGGCACCAAATCGGTGAACAGGTATTCACCGGCCGCATCGGTGGTATTGGTGGCAATGGCAACGCCATTGGTCCCGTACAGCACCACCGTCACACCGGACACCCCGTTCGTCTCGGCGAGATCTTGAATGCCATTGCCATTCTCATCGATCCACACTCGATCCCCCACCGCGACCACGCTCATAATCTCATAGGGGACATCATTCGTGAGGGGTGGCACCGGCGGATAGGTCGGCGGAACGGTCGGCGATGTCGTGACCGTATTGGTCTCGGTTCCCGGCTGCGTCGAGAGCAGCGCGGTGAACTCTACGTTCAGCACCTTGTTGCTCCCCGCCTCGATCGGGCCCACATTCAGCCAATCGATCATGCCGGCCACGCTGCCGTCTCCGCCATCGCTGGCGCTGGCAAACCCCAGATAGGTTGCATCATAGGTATCCGTCACCGGCACCGTCACCAGTTGCACCTCGCCGGTGTTGCTGATCGTGATGTCAAAGGTAATCGTCTCACCCACCAAAGCCGGGCGGTTCGTTTGGCTGGTGACCGTCTTGTCGAGCGTGTAGCCGCTGGACACCACGTCGTAGGGCACCTCGTTGGTCTGGGGCGGCACGAGCGGATAGAACGGTGGCGGGGTCGGGGTCGTCACCACCCGATTGGTATCGCTGACGCCTTCCGTCGACGCAATCGCATCAAAGGTCACGGTCACGGTGTGCGTGGCGCCCGTGGCCAAAGCACCCAGATTCGTCCAGGTCAGCGTATTGGTGGTCGTGCTGTCCGGGGCTATGGGCACTGCGTTGTTGAAGCTTAGCGTGGCGGCATCGAACGTATCGACCAGCGGTACCGTCGCAAGGGCCACTTCGCCGGTATTCGCCACCGTCAGATCAAACACCAGTTGTTCGCCGATCTGCGCCGGACGATTCGTCGGATCCATCAGCGTCTTCGTCAGCAGGTAACCCCTGCTGATGATTCCGTACGGGACATCGTTCGTGAGGGGCGGCACCGGCGGATAGGTCGGCGGAACGGTCGGGGACGTTGTGACCGTATTGGTTTCGGTTCCCGGCTGCGTCGAGGCCAATGCTGTGAAGGATACCGTCACGGTGTGCGTGGCGCCCGTAGCCAAGGAACCCAGATTCGTCCAACTCAGCGTAGTGGCGGTTGTGCTGTCCGGCGGGGGCCCCGCGCTGGCGAAGCTCAGAGTGACGGCATCGAACGTATCGACCAGCGGCACCTCCACCAGCGCCACCTCGCCGGTGTTGCTGATCGTGATGTCAAAGGTGATCGTCTCGCCCACCAGGGCCGGGCGATTCGTTTGGCTGGTGACCGTCTTGTCGAGAGTGTAGCCGCTGCGTACCACGCCGTAGGGCACCTCGTTGGTCTGGGGCGGCACGGGCGGATAGAACGGCGGAGGCGTCGGAGTTGTCACCACCCCATTGGTATCGCTGACGCCTTCCGTCGACGCGATCGCATCAAAGGTCACCGTCACCGTGTGCGTGGCGCCGGTGGCCAAGGTCCCCAGATTCGTCCAGGTCAGCGTAGTGGCGGTCGTGCTGTCCGGGGCTGTGGGCACTGCGTTGCTGAAGCTCAGCGTGGCGGCATCGAATGTATCGACCAGCGGCACCGTCGCAAGGGCCACCTCGCCGGTGTTCACCACCGTCAGCTCAAACACCAGTTGTTCGCCGACCTGCGCCGGGCGATTCGTCGGACTCATCAGCGTCTTCGTCAGCACGTAGCCCCTGCTGATGATTTCGTACGGCACCTCGTTCGTGAGGGGCGGCACCGGCGGATAGGTCGGCGGAACGGTCGGGGCCGTTGCTGCCGCATTGGTCTCGGTGCCCGGCTGCGTCGAGGCAATCGCGGTGAAGGTCACCGTCACGGTGTGCGTGGCGCCCGTCGCCAAAGTGCCCAGATTCGTCCAGGTCAGCGTATTGGCGGTCGTGCCGTCCGGTGCGGGCGTCGCGTTGGTATAGCTCAGCGTGACGGCATCGAACGTATCGACCAGCGGCACCTCCACCAGCGCCACCTCGCCGGTGTTGCTGATGGTGATGTCAAAGGTGACCGTCTCGCCCACCAGAGCCGGGCGATCTGTTTGGCTGGTGATCGTTTTGTCGAGCTCGTAGCCTACAATCACCACTTCCACCGGAGCCTCGTTCGTCTTCGGCAGCAGCGGCAGGCCGTTGGTCGTGAACGGAGTCGCCACGACATAATTGGTTGTGTCTCCGGGCAGCGTGCTGGCACTCGCCACAAATTCCACAGCAACGGTCACGGACTGGCCGGCCGCCAGCGGGCCGATGTTGGTCCAGTTGAGCATGCCGGGAGTCATGGGAACTTCCGGAGCCGGTGCTGCCGACACATAGCTTAGATAGGTTGTGTCATAGGAATCTTCCAATACCACCGGATCCAGTCCGATCGGGCCGGTGTTGGTCACGATCAGGTCAAAGGTCACGGTTTCGCCCACGGCCGCCGCGCGCCCGAACGGACTGGTCCGCACCTTGGTCAGGCTGTAGCTAGGGATTCCGAGTTCGTCATCATCCTCCACCGGCGGCTCGTCGCGCTCGTTTGGATTCGGGCCATCGATCGTGGTGTGCTCGGTCACCTCGGCGATATTGGTCACCGGACTGGGCGCGCCGTCGATCAGCGTAGCCTGGAACCGGAAGACCAACGATTCGCCCACCTCGATGGAGTTGGTTGGCTGGCCGCTGGCCGGATCACTGGCAATCGTGATTGTGACGTTGCCCGGCCCCGGACTGTCCGTCGAAATGATGAAGCCGGCCGGGGGCGTATCGAACGCAATCGTGGTTGTGTCCCACCAATTCGTCGTCAAGACATCCTCGATTTCCACGTCAAATGCCGTCGAGAGACCGCGGTTGGTGACCACGAGGTTCACCTCCACGATATTGTTAGACACCGCGCCCATGGTCTTGGTGATCGCCAGCAACGGCTCGACCACGTACACGTTGACCACGGTGCTGGTGTGCACCGCCGGATTGCCGTCGTAGGAAACCGTCGCGGAGTTCGGCAGCACCGTCTGGCTGCCCGCCACCGTCCCCGTATTGCTTGTCACGTCCAGCGTCAGCAAATCGAACGACAGGGCAAACGAGTTGTCGGTGCCGACGTTGTTGTTTGTCAGAACCGTCAAGCCCTGGAAGGTGAAGGTGACGTCATCGCCGTTTCCACCCAACGCCGCCACAGCCGGCGCACCCGGCAGGCTGCCGCCAAAACCAACGGTGCCCACAGACACGCTGCCGGGCACATAGCTCATGCCGAGCGGAATGATATCCGTCACCGTCAGATTGGTGATCGTCGCTTCCGGCAGCGTCACCGTCAGCGTATAGGTGGCCACCTCGCCGATCGTCACATCCGTACCCATCGTATCGAATGAATTGGTCTCTGATGTGCGGGTCAGCACCTTGGCCACCACCATGTTGGAGATGGTCAGTGTGTCGACCGCGTTGGTCGTGTAGTCCCGCTGGATGCCAACGCTGTTCGTGGTGTAGATACTGTCCGTCAGCAACGTCGCGCTGTTCGTATAGATCGCGCCAGGCTCAACCGTCTGCGCCAGTCTGACGCTGAACTCGAATGTCAGGGATTCGCCCACTTCTAGCGTGTTGGTTGGCTGACTGGAATTGGTGTCGCTCAGATAGGTCACGATGACATCCGACCCCGTTGAGACCACCTCAAATGTGAACCCGGGCGGGTTCGTGACTGCGACCACCGTATTGGTGTCGAAGATTGTTCCGTTTAACGCGTCGGTCAGGTCCAGATCATAGGCCGTGGCCAGCCCGCTGTTGGTCGCCACGAGCGTAACCGTGATCTCATCGCCCGCATCGCCGCTGTCCGGCGAGACCGTCTTGGTGATGGAAACATCCGGCTCGATCAGGGTCACCGTCACGTTGCTCGAAACAATCGGCGGCTCCGGATTTCCGCTGTAGGTGATGCTGGCGTAGTTGGTCAGCACCGACTGCGGGACCAGCCCGACATTGAAGGTGGTATCCAGGACAACTGCATCCAGCAGAATTCGGATAATATTGTTAGTGGGTTCATTATCGCCCGAGACAATCGTATCGCCCGGGAAGGAAATGACGATGTCTTCGCCGCTGCCGCCCAGCGGAGTATTGGTGGGGATGACGAATTCTGCCGGCAGGATGCCGCCGCTGAACTCGTTGGTGAGCACTTCGACCGTCCCGACCACGTAGGCCAGCCCCGCGGGCAGATGATCCGTGATTACCAGATTGGGAATAGTGGTCTCCGGTAGACGGCTGGAGATTTGGAAGGTCAACACCTCGCCGATCTGCGCCAGATCATTGGTGGAGTCCACCAGCCCGATTTCCGATGTCGCATAGAGAATCTTGCCGCAGGTGCTGCAGAAGTTGCTGATGGTCAGGGTATCGCCGTTGGTTACCGAATAGTCCCGCTGGACATCATAGATGTTGGTTTCCGCCAGGGTGTCGCCCTGGAATACGGCATTGTTGGTGACCATCTGGTTCGGCGCCACGGTCTGGGCAATCTCAATCTCAAAGGTAATGGTCAGCGACTCGCCCACCTCCAGGGTGTTGGTGCCCGTCGCCGCATTGGTATCCGACAGCACCCGGAACGTGTTGCCGACGACTTCGCTGACCAGACCGGTTGGCAACGTCACATTCGTCAAGGTGCTGATGGTGAAGAAGGTCGAGTTGAGCTCGTCCGTAATCTCCAGGTCATAGGCCGTGGCCGTGCCGTTGTTGGACACCACCAGGGTCACGTCCACCACATCGCCTGCATCGGCCGTGTCGGGATCGATCGACTTGGTGATGGTCAGATTCGGCTCGATCACCGTCGTGGTCACCACCGCCGAGGTCAC
>JAQUJC010000003.1 GCA_028681135.1 Kiritimatiellia bacterium
GGCTCACCCGGAGGGTTCGCCCTACCCAAGGCATGTGAATCCGGCTTTGGGTAGGGCGAGGCGTCCCTGCCGAGCCGAACTGTTCTGCTCTGCAATTACGGCTATAAAATAAAGTAATATGCTCTAAGCCGCGCGCATCAGGCGTCAGGCCTCACGCTCGCCGCTGGCCGCTCGACTGTCACGCGCCGGGACTCGTCTCCCGCCGCCCCCTCAGCCAGGCGCACATGCCAGCAGTCCTCCGGCATCAATTCCCCCAGCCGCTCCGCCCACTCGATGGCCACCACCCCGTCGAAATGCTCCAGATAGTCTTCCAGCCCCAGCCCAAAGGCATCCGCCGCGCCCCGTAGGCGATAGAGATCAATATGCGCCAATCCCCGCCGCCCCCGATATTCATTGATCAACGTAAACGTCGGACTCCCCACCGGCCGCCGCACCCCCAACGCCTTGGCCAATCCCTGCACAAAACACGTTTTCCCCGCCCCCAAATCACCATGCAGACACACCACCGCTCCATCCGGCACTTCAGCCGCCAGCCGTGCCGCCACCGCCTGCGTTTCTGCGGCCGATGTCGTCTCCATCTGCTCCGGTCCATCTGTCACAGTTTCACACGTTCCCACATTCCCGCCCCCAGCGCAATGTCCACTTGCCCCCTGAAATGTATGTCATACATGGACTTTCAGGCGGTGGGCGTGACACGTCGATGGGTGGGGTGCCGCCTTGGGGTGCGGCTGGGCGGTGATACACCGGCCCCCGGGGCTCTCTTCGGTGCTCACGGGCGGTGGCGATAAAACCGGGGATTAGTCGTCGTCGCACTCCTGGAGACGCGTCTCGTAAATCTCGGGATCGACGAGTCGTTGCTGCTCGGCCAATGGCGCCATCTCCACCTTCTTGCCCAATTTCGAGTGCTTGACCCAGAACTGCGGCTTCATTTCGACGAGGGCGATGCTCTTGCAGTGCTTCATGATCCGGTCAAGCGTTCCGATATAATCGCTCAAGTAAATGCCCGCGATCGGCGTAATCAACCGTTGGGACACCTTGTCAACATACAGCGCGCGCGTACGTTGGCTGGTCTTGATGTAGTCTTCCCGGATTTGCAAAATCTGCTGAGCCGCCGCCTGGAAGTCCTTCTGATCCGGGTCAAGCGAATCAATAATCATCTTGAAAAGACGAAACGCGGTTTCATAGAGCTGGAAGAGCATATCGAACGATTCCGGATCCACAATGGCCTCGGGAATCTTTTGCCGACGCAGGGACAAATCGCAGATTGTATCGATGTGATCGCCAATGCGTTCAAGGTCGGACATGCAACGGTCGATATATTGGATGAGCACGGCCTGGCGCTTGGAGAGATAGCGCTTGGTGAGATTGCCTAAGTAGTTTTTTACCGCCAGCTTGATTTCGTTGATCGCCTTTTCATTCAGCTTGATGGTGTGGACCTCCTGCGTTGTGTGCGCGAACAGAATGGTCTGGCCAGCAAGGCGCTGACTCACGGCACAAATACGGGCGACGCGTTGGAGTTCACGGATGCTGGCATAGATGGCCTTCTCAGGATAATCCAGCAAATCGGGAAGGAGATAGGAGGGTTCAGGGGGCGGGGTTCGGGAGGGCACAACCTTGCGGATGAACCGAGCGTAAATGGGCACAATTGGCATGAAGACACAGCAGTTTTGGATCATGAGGAGGGTGTGGGTGTTGGCAATCTGCCGCACCACATCGGGCGAGGTGGCCGCAAAGAGCGGAATCCATAGCGGCGCGAGTAAAATGGAGACAATTGCATTGAAGACATTGGTCAGCAAATTCGCCACTGCGGCACGGCGCGCCTCGATGCTGGCACCAATCGACCCCAGCAAGGCCGTGGCGCACGTGCCAATCTGCGCACCGATCACAATGGGATACACCTGCCAGAGCGAGTCGAACACGCCCGCCGTTGTCAGCGCAAAGCTCATGCCGATGGTCGCCCCGCTGCTTTGAATAATGGCGGTCAAGCCAAAGGCGAGCCCGGCACCCAGCAGGCGCCCGGAGAAGGTGTGGCCGTCAATGCCCACCATGAATTGCCGAAGTAAATCGCGATGCGGGGCTATGGCATCACTCATGGTTTTCATGCCCAGAAACAACAGGCCAAACCCGATCAGGACGCGCCCCATCGCCTTGGCCCGCGGGTTGGGAATCGCCATTTGGGTGATGATGCCGATGGCAATGACCGTAAAGCAGTAGTCCGTTAAGCGGAAGGACACCAGTTGCATGGACAAGGAGGTGCCGAGATTGGTCCCCAGCATCGGCGCAATCGCCTGCGGCAAACTCATCAGCCCCGCATTGATAAAGCCCACCAGCATCACGGAGGCCGCCGAGGAGTGAATCAAGGCCCCCATCGTTGTGCCAAGCGCCAATCCCGAAAATCGATTGGTGGTGGCCTTGGACAACATCGTCCGCAAGCCATTCCCTGCCACAATGCGCAGGCTTTCGGACATGATATTCATGCCAAAAATAAACAGGCCCAGGCCGCCCAGAACCTGGAAGACCAAGAAAAACAGTTGTTGGGGTCCCAGGCGGCCCAGATCGGCCGATACAAAGCCGATCGATTTTACGATATCCTGCCCGCCCGCGGCTCCCACAAACCGGATAAAGCGTTCGGTTGCCGGGTGACAGGGTTCAACGCGGGAATACAGCAGGATGGGTTCCACATAGGGGTATAAGCCTTCACGCACGGTGGCATCGCTAGGGGAGACCCCGTTAACAGACAGAGGATTCAGGTCGGGACGGCTCATGAAATTCATGCCGACATACCCGATGGCATTGGGGTGGGCGGCGAGGTCGTCCGCTAAAGCCGCATAATTGGCAAAGGTGCGAGCTGAACGCGTATAGGCACTGTTGCCCATGGCCAGCCGCCGGAATCCCAGATGGGTACCACCCGTCGCATCTCGAATGAGCACCTCGATGCGGCGGTCAGGGCCCCCCACCTGTTTCCAGTTCTGGATTCGCCCGGTAAAGATATCGCGAATGGCGTGATCCGAGAGATTCTTCAGCGGGTTTTGCGCGTTGACGACCACGGCCACGCCATAATAGCCGCCGATGGCCGACTTCAGGGCAATACCGCGGGAGCGGGCAATACGCAGCTCATCGTCATTGAACAAGCGCGACGAAACGGCGATGTCGCTGGTGTCCTCTAACAAGGCCGCAATCCCCGAGGTCGAACCCAGTCGGCTCAGTTCAACGTCGACCGTTGGCTCCTCCTCCTGGAATGCCGCGATCAGCCGCGGGCCCAGTTCTTCGCCAAACGTATCGGAGCCCCGAATCAACAGCCGGTCGTCGGCATGGGCGACAACCGCCGCCATAATCCAAAAGCCCGCCACAATCCATTTGATCTGTTTTTTCATAGTCTCCGGCGGGGTTACATGGGGAAGTCAGCGCCGTAAGGTAACGGCACGTTATGACGGAGGGATAAGTCGCGAATTTTGCGTAACGTATCGTCGCGGCCGCTGGCGAGATGGTCATTGATCAGGGTATAGATTTTCTGGGCGACCCATTCGCGGCGAATGCCCTCGCCACCATCTTCCGCCGCGGACAAATCCAGAGCAAACACCATGTCACGCCGAGCGGCCCCGGAGTCGCCAATGACGTGCAGCACAGCCGTTTTTTGTCCCAGGGGGGCGCGGCCCACCAACCGGAGCGGGCGATCAAGAAATAGATGCGTCAGTGTGCCGGGATACACTTCCGCCTCGGAATCGCTGGAAAACCGATAGGTGAGATTCGCCAGAACGGGCCGCGACAGTTCACGCGCGGCGCGTTGGACCGTGGCGGGGATGTGCTCGCGCAACGGCATCAGCCACGACCCGCCGCGGTTATTGTGGCCCAACAAGTCGAGCAGGAAGGTATTGACGCGCGCGCCCGCGCCGACCGTAAACACCGATACGCGCCCATTATTGAGACGGCTAAAGCGCGCGATGATGTCGGAACTATCCACCGCCCCCATGGTGGGACGTCCGTCGGTCATCAGCACGGCAATCATGGGCCGTCCGCTGGGTTGATGGAGCTTCAGCAGCCGCTGGAGGGGCGTGAACAGATCGGTTTGACCACGGGCCCGCATGGCATCGGTGAACTGCACCGCCTCGGCGAGTGCATCGGCCGTGACCGGTGCCCAGTCATCAAAACACAGGGTCGGGGCATCGCTATAGCGCATCAGATTGACACGGTCGGCGGTGGTTAGCGTCCGAAGATAGCCAACAATGCCCTCTTTGAAAAAATCGAGCTTCGTGCGAGTGATGCTTTCGGAACAATCTTGAATCAAGAGGATATCCTTCGGCAGCACCGGCAGCCCTTCCATGCCGGCGCGGGAGATGGCGAGTTCAAAATACAGCGCGTCTTCTTCGGTGGCCGGGTAGGTCGTGACCTCGACGGCCAGCAACTGCTCGATCGGCTCGACATCTGTAACGTCGGCCGGGGTTTCATCGAGCACCTTGCCCTGTTCACGAATGCGCTCGGCCTCGGAGAAATCGTCCTGTTGAGCGGCCGCGATCATGGCGGCGGCCGGCGGCGCCGCATGAGTCAGCACCGACAGCGGCCGCACGGCGGCAGCCGCTGAACCATCGGCAGCCGCGGCCGCCGCCGCAGCGGCAATGGCCTCGGAATCCGCCGGCAGGGTGATGTCAGGCGCACCATCCAACCGCGGCAGAGCCGGCACCACGCGCCGCGGGAGTGCCTGAAGTTCGACGGCGGCGGTCTGCTGCTCGATCTGCAGTATTTCCTGGCGCCAATCCATGGTCGGCCAATCTGTCTCGGGCTGTGGGGGGGGGGCCTCCGCAGGGCCCGGCGCCACAAAGGCGGTCGCGTCGGCACCCGCACGCAGATTCTCGAGCAAACTTTTCTGGAGCGATTCGACCTCGGCAAAGGCCTCGGGATTTTCGGGGCGGAAGGCTTCGGGTTGGATAAAGCGGGACAGATCGGGGGCGGGTCGGACCTCGTCCATAACCAAGGGACGCGTCGGATTCAGATCGGCCCCTCGGAAACGCTCGACCGGGAAGATCGGCAACCCGGCAAGCAACAGACCATGCAGCGCCAGAGAAATAACCAGCGCCACCCCGAAGAGGGTGGCGCGGGCCCAGGCCTGACGCGCCTCCCGACTGGCACGCCTATTTCGATCCATCACGCTCATGGATGCATTATCCCTGCAATGTCATCAAAAATTCAAGGTTGTTCTTTGTTTTCTTGAGACGACCAATCAACAATTCCATCGCCTCGACCGCCGGGACCCCATTGAGGGCCTTGCGTAGAATCCAGACGCGGCTCAGTTCGTCCTTGTGCATCAACAGCTCTTCCTTGCGGGTGCCGGACTTTTCGATATTGATGGCGGGGAAGATGCGCTTATCCACGAGATAGCGATCGAGGCAGATTTCCATATTCCCGGTGCCTTTGAACTCCTCGAAGATCACTTCATCCATGCGGCTGCCGGTATCGACCAGGGCCGTGGCAATGATGGTCAGGCTGCCGCCGCCCTCGATGTTGCGCGCCGCGCCAAAAAAGCGCTTAGGTTTGTGCAGCGCATTGGCATCGACACCGCCGGAGAGGATTTTGCCGCTATGGGGCTGGAGGGTGTTGTAGGCCCGCGCCAGACGGGTGATCGAGTCGAGCAGGATCACCACATGATGGCCAGCCTCGACCTGGCGCTTGGCCATTTCGATAACCAGATCGGCGATCTGGACATGGCGCTCGGGCGGCTCATCAAAGGTCGAGGCCACCACTTCGGCCTGGGTCGTGCGCTCCATGTCGGTCACTTCCTCGGGACGTTCGTCGATCAGCAGGATCATCAACTTCACCTCGGGATTATTTTCCGAGATGCTGTTGGCCATCATCTGCATCAGGACGGTTTTACCGGTCCGCGGCGGCGCAACGATCAGGCCGCGCTGGCCCTTGCCAATCGGCGTGAGGATGTCCATCACCCGCATATTGATATTGTTCTTACTTTTCGTTTCCAGCACCAGGCGCTCATCGGGAAAGAGCGGGGTCAGGTTTTCGAAGGGAATCTTGCCCCGCTGGCCTTCGGGGGGGCCATCGTTGATCGTAATGACCCGCTTCAAAGCAAAGAATCGTTCCTTGTCCTTGGGCGAGCGGATTTCGCCTTCGACCAGGTCACCGGTGCGCAGGGCAAAGCGGCGCACTTGCGACGGCGAGACATAGATGTCGTCCGGACACGGCAGATAGTTGTTGTTCGGCGAACGCAAGAAGCCGAAGTTGTCGGGCAGAATCTCGAGGATTCCGCGAACGAACATCGTGCCATTACAGCGCGCATTGGCCTTGAGGATTTCGAAGATCAGCTCATGTTTTTTGAGCGCGCCGAGTTCCACCAGTTTATAGACGTCGGCCAATTCCTTAAGTTGCGGCACGGTGAGTTGCTGCAACTCATTGAGCTTAAGCACGCGGGCGAGTTTGGCGCGTTCGGCGGCCGCGGCCTCGGCGGCGGCACGTGCCGCGGCCTGCTGGGCAGCGCGGGCCTCCTCTTCTTCCGGCGTCAGGGGTACACGCGGGGGACGGTTTTGCTGCTGCCCGCCGTGACGACGGTCGCGATTGCGATCGAAGCGCCGGTCAGAGCGTCCGCCTTGGGTCTGGTTCCGTGGTCGGCGGCTGGGGCCATTCTGCGGCCTACGTTCACCCGTCTGCTCCTGCTCCTCCTGCGGCGGCGAGGAAGACGGCGGCGCCGGATTTTTTTCGACGGGCGGGGTCTCCTTGTCGCCGGATGCAGCAGGCGGCGTGTCGTGGGCGCGAGCCTCGGCAGGCGGGGTGTTCTTGTCGCTGGGTGTGGCGGCTGGTGGTGCCGCGGGTGCCTTGTCGCTCGTTTCTGCGGGCGTCGCCTTTGCCGCCGGGGCCTTCTGGGCCGGCTTGGCATTGGCGCCCGGATGGTATTCCTCGCCATCGGCGATGGTGGTCTCCAGCAAGGACGCCGGCAGCGGCATGGGGTCCTTGCGCTTCGGGGCCTCGTCGTCGCGCGTCTTGCGTGGACGGCCGCGACGCGCACCGGTTTTGGCCGCGGGTTTCGCGGGGGATTGACGGGGTTTACGCGCTGGTTTGGGATCAGTGGCCATCTTCAGTCTCCTTGTTCTAGCCTATCGTTCATATCGTTCCAGACGGCCCGGCACCGTGTTTCGAGTTCGGCCAGGCTGTCGTTATTGTCAATAACGTGGTCGGCACGCGCACATTTTTCGTGCACCGGCCACTGGCTGGCGATCCGCGCCTGCGCCTCTTCCGGCGTCAGGCCGCGTTGCGCGAGCCGTTTCCTCATGGTCGCATCGCTGGAAGCGACGCAAATTATCTCGTCCCAGTCCTCGGTCAGGCCCGCCTCGAACAGCAGCGGGATAACCGCCACACCGAGGCGGCCCGCACGGCGGACCTCCGCGGCCCAGTCGCGCATCTGCCGGATAACAGCCGGATGCACCAGGGCCTCCAGGCGCTGGCGCGCCGCCGGGTCGCCAAAGACAATCCGCCCGAGGCGAGTGCGGTCGATGCCGCCATCGGCCGCCAGCACCTCCGGACCAAAGGCCTCCGCTACGGCCTGAACACATGCGCCATCGGGTGCCAGCAGGCGGTGGACCACGTCGTCGGCATCCAGCGTCTCTGCGCCCCACTGCCGCCACCAGTGCGCAACCGCACTTTTACCGCAAGCGATTCCGCCTGTCAGGGCGATGCAACGTCCCGGGTTCATCTGCACGCCACCGTCACCATGGATCGGCCGGTGCCAGCGGCGATGCCTCTGCGATGGCCTGGCCGACTTTGTCATCCTGGAAGCCGACCTCGCCCAGCCCCAGCGTAATGCGCAAGACCTCCTGCGCCTCTTCATTGCCGTCATCCATGCGCAAGGCATGAGCGGCCTTCCATTGCGCGACGTCAACATCGCCTTGTTCGAGCGCCGCCCGGGCCTGTTCGGCGCGCGTCTGCGCCAGCCGGGCCGCGATGGGACTATGCCGCAACCGGAAGACGCGGAACTTCCGATTGGCAAACTGCGGCGTAAAATACTGCAACTCCTCGGGGCGCTGTTCGAAGAGCCGGGCGGCGGCATTTGTCGGCGGGTCCAATGCCGCGACCATATAGCGCATTTGATAGCCCGGCTGCCGCTCCGAGAATTCGCCCATGGAATAGACATATACGGTCGCCCCTTGCGATTCCATCCAGGAGCGGAACTCGGCTTCGTCGCCGGTAAAGAGCGCTTCGCCATAGGCGCGGACTTTGGCACGAATGGTGGCCGATTCAAATTTAGGATGCAGCACAACGGGACAACCGCCATAGGCGGCAATCGACGCGCTGATGCCAAAATTGGCCAGCACGGGTTCCGGGGCAACATACGTTTTTAAGTGTGTCATCAATTCTTCGGTTTCTGCGGCATAGACATTGGGGCGGCCCCAGTAGAGCGGACCCTCCCAGCTCGGGGCATCGGGCGTTTCCACCTTGGGACGTTCCAGGCGGATGGGCCCCCACCACGGCTGGCTGGCTTCCACCACCCAGCCCGCCGCCAGCAGGGCGACGGCCCAGGGACGCCAGCGCCGGGCCTCCGGGGCCGCCAGACATCCGACGCACAGCCCGAGCCATCCGCAAGCAAATACCGCCACCCACACATGAAAGCGGAAAAACAGGATAAAGGCCGCCACCGATGCCAACAGGAAAAATAGAAGCGGTGGAAAAGCGGGAGACGCGCGCCGATGACGAACGTTGAGCCGCATCCAAGCAAAAGTCGCAGCCGCCGTCAACCCTAAAAGCGCGGGGAACCACTGCCAGGCCATCCGCCAGGTGGTGGAATGCAGCGCGGGCACCCACAGGATGCGCTGATCGAAGGTCAAGCACGCGGGATCGACGGGGCGAATAGTGAGATAGCGCAGTTTAGCCCAGACCAACGCCGCGAAATGGCTGTACGCCGGCAGATAGAACCGGGACAACGCCAGCACCGCCGCCACAGGCACGGCACCCAGGATGAGGCGGGTGGCGCGGCGCTGGCGCTGAGCCACCGGGGAGCCAGCCAGCAGCATCCCCCACCCCAGCCCCATCACTGGCGAGAGCAGGAATCCGTGCGCCCGCAAGTAGGGATTGCGCAGGCCCGCCGCCAGCAGCACGGCCACCATCGGAATAGCGCGTGTCCAAAGGTCCGCTTTGGACAGGCGACCCCGCAGGGCCTGGACCAGCCCCCACGCCATATATAACCCCAGATAAAACTGTACCAAATCCCAGGTGACCAGCGCCAGCGCCGCCAGCAGCGCCGCCCCGACGCCCGCCAGCAGGCGCGCGCGCGGCGACCCCGCACGATAGCGGCCCCAGGCATCCAGCGCCAGATGCGCTAGCAAAAAGGGCAAGGCATTGTTTTCGTGCGAGAGTTCCTGGCCGGTGGAGCGGGCCACGGCCGAAATTGCCCCTCCATAAAAAGCCGCCCCCCAAAAACCGCCCGCCCCCCCCCCCCCCATCCATTTGACCCACACGAACATCGCCGGAATGGTCAGACAGAACCACAGCAGATGCAGCCACCGGATTTTCTCCGCCAGATTCAACAGGCCCGGCCAACGGCGGGACACCTCGGCCAGGACGGTTTCCGCGCCAAGGGTGTCGGTGGCGCGCGCGTCCACGCCGTCGGGATACTCGATGCCGCGATCCATGCGCGGCACCTCGCCATCGCGATAGGCCATCTGAATGCGTCGGAATGCCAGGGCGCTTTCGAGAGAAAACGGAATCGAGCGATCACTCGTCAACTGGCGCTGCGCATTCAGCACATGGCGGCGTGTGGCCACCGCACCGATAAACAGCAGCAGCAGCAGCAGCAACTGCAACGCGATTCGCCAACATGGACTTAGACGGGGCATGGGTCAGGAGACAGAAGACAGGCGGCCAATCATCGGGTGATATCCTAAAACAATTCCAGTTGCTGGGTGGGGGGCGGTGGCGGGGGTGCCGCACGAGGGGCAGCAGACGGCTGACGGTTGAGTTCGGTGACAAACCGGTGCAACTCATATTTTTCATAGAAGGCTTTGAGCCCCGCGAGGTCGGGGGCCGGAGGCGGAATATCTTTCCACTCGGGCACGTCGGGGACCGCGCCATCCAGGGTCATCAATTCCACATTGAGGCGGGCGGTCTCGCTTCCGGACCGCATTTTATCCCGCAGGCCGGGGGGGGTGATCTGTTCGATCTGGGCCAATGCCGCTTCCAGCGAGCCATACTGAACCAACAGTTTGGTGGCGGTCTTGGGGCCGATGCCCATCACGCCGGGGATGTTGTCGGCAACATCACCGATCAGCGCCAGCCAGTCTACAATCTGCGAGGGGCGCACGCCGGTCTTGGCTTCGACGCCGGCGGGGTCCAGTTCCGTATCGGTTTTGGTGGGCGGCACAATGCGAACGCGCTCGCTCACCAACTGCATCAAATCCTTGTCGCTGGTGGCCAGACGCACAAGGGTGCCCGCCGTGGTGGCCCGGACCGCCAGTGTGGCCATCACATCGTCGGCTTCCTGGGCATCGATCAAAATCATGGGAATGCCGGCCGTATCCAAGAACTCATTGATCAACGGAAGCTGGGTGCGCAGCTCGTCAGGCATGGGCGAGCGCTGGGCCTTGTAGTCTGGACATTTGGCCAGGCGATGGGCCGGCGAGCCGCCGTCAAAGGTCACCACCAGCCGATCGGGCCCCCACTGTGCTTCGAGTTGGCGAATCATGCGGATAAAGCCGAACAGCGCATTGGTGGGCGTCCCGTCACGTGTGGACAACCCCCGCACCGCATAAAAGGCGCGATAGGCAACCGCCGTACCATCAACAATCAGGACAGATTTCATCATGAAAGGGGGTCGTGTTTAACCTTCACGAATACAGCCGGGACCGCTCTCTCTGCGACCTCACACACGTGAGACCGCACAGGGCGCCCACACGGGCGCGTTTCATAAAATTCAACCCGCTCCCCGGCTCCTCCCGGACACCTTCCAGGAGGGCTCGCGCAATCCAATGCGCGATTAGAGTGCCGGAATGGCAGCGGTATCGGTATCAAGACCCGCGCCGGGCATGGCCATCGTGCCTTCGCGATGGATGGGCCGACCGGCCGGGTCCACCAGGCGGGCCGTGACAAAGATCAGCAAGTTCTTTTTACTGCTGAATTGACCTTCTGAACGGAAGAGACGCCCCAGCACCGGGATATCGCCCAAGAGGGGAACCTTATCCTTGATGGTGGTCAGTTCCTCACGGATGAGGCCACCCATCACGACGGTCTGGCCATCCCAAATAACAATGGAGGTGGTCACGTTGCGGCTGGTAAACACCGGCATGGGCATGTTGTAGGTCCAAATTTGATTACCGAACTCGCCTGGAATTTCAATGACCGAACCGTACTGAAGCCATTCGATCAGCTCGCAGACCTCGGGGGCCATCACCAGGTCGATCGTATAGCCGTCCGGGCCAACCGTCGGGGTGACGTTGAGGATCACGCCGGTTTCACGAGTTTCAAACGTGCCCGGCTCAGAAATTGGGCCCATGGTCACGTTGCCGTCGGAGTCCACCGAGGGCTGGGTGACGGTGAATTCAGTGGGATAGATGATTTCGGTGACGACCTGAATCTGGGCGTTGACACCACTGCGCGTCGTGACCCGCGGAGCCGAGAGCAAATCTGTTCCGCCGTGCTGCGAGAGCGCCTGCAGCACAATGGTGACTTCCGGATTCGTCAGCACGCTCGAGGCGCTGAGAATGCCGCCGAGCATGGTCTGCCCACCCGCTTGGGTAATGGACGAGACCGCACTGATGGCCTGGTTGCCCGAATCATAGCCGAAGAACCGGTTGCCCTGGGTGAGTCCTTGGCGATTGGCGTTGATCTGCATCCGTTCGCCTGAGCCATCCTTCTTGGTGGCAAACTCATAGTTATCGTTCAAGATCCACTGCAACCCGAGTTCTTCGAGATCGGATTGATCCACTTCGACAAACCGCGCTTCGATTTCCACCTGGTTGGGGACCACGTTAAGCTGCTGCAAGATGCGCTCGAAGGTCTCCAGGTTGTCGGCGGTATTGGCGACAATCAATTGACTGATGGTGGCATTGTAGGTGATCGATGCGCCCACCGGGAACTTGACGCCTGTTTTCTCAAAGAATTCTTTGACGTCCGACTTGGTGACGCTGACCCGGCCACTCATGGAGACAAATTCCTGGTCGCGTTCCTCTGAACTGACGGCCTGGCGTTCCACGATCACATCCATAAAGGACGGCTGGACGGGATACATGCGGGTGACGATATTGCCAACGGGGGCATCCAGCGGCGTAATCATGACCGCGCTGTCTTCGATGCGGTACTTCAGGCCGGCGACTTCCGTGATGTACTTGATGGCATCCAACATGCTGATTCGCCGCAGGTTTAGGGTAATGTCACGCACGCCGGGGGCAGAGGACATGCCCGTGCTCGCGGGGGCACCAAAATCGTCGCCTCCAAAGCCCCAGTCATCTGCCACCGGCTCCATCGCCGGGGCCGGGGCCGGAGCCGCCCCACCCCCGGATTGACCCAGATTCAAAATTATATTAACCCCTTCACCTTCCGGGTCAGCCGCAATGCTGGCTTCGACCAGGAAGTTGACAACATCATTGATATTGGCTTGGCGAAATTCCACCGCCGGAATAATGATATTCTGCATTTTTTCATTCAGACGCTCGGAGGCGGGTTTGCTGTCAACGCCGCCATCTTTGCCAATATTCTCAGGCACTTCGATATCGGCGCGAATGGGCGGATTCCATGAGCGGCGCACATCCGTCATCATGCCTTGGACCCGCGCTTCACGCTCATAACTGGCCATCTTGTACTTGTCGGCTTCAATCTTGCGGATATAGCGCATCGCGCTCTTGTGATACGGATCGCGCAGGAGGACCTGCTCGAACAGGGCCAGGGCGCGATCATAGTCTTTAATCATATACCATTGGCGGGCTTCGTCATAGGCTTGGTCGATCTCGGCCTGTCTTTCGATGGTCACGGTCTGGCGGGACGCCGGCTTAGGCATGGCGCTAACCGTTTCCAACCGGGTCAATCGGCGATTCAGGGCCTGGGCCCCGCGATGATCGGGGACGCCCTCCAGCGCCTTGTCCACCAACACACGCGCTTCGGCCAGGCGTTGGCGGCTCTGGACCATGCCGCGCGCACGGAGATATTGGGCTTCGGCCAGGCCCCAGGAAATTTGTTCGCGCACATCAACATTCTGGGGCCGATCGGGCAAGGCCGTCAGCGCCGAGGAAAAATTGGTTTCGGCGGCAACATAGTTGCCTGCGCTCAGGGCCTGGAAACCCTTTTCGGAAGCCCGCAGCGCATCGGTTTCGGCGGCTTGCCGCCGGATTTCTTCCTGCTTGGCCGTTTCGCGCGCAATCTTTTTCAGTTCTTGCGGAGAAAGTTGCTCTTCTTCGAGGTCAGCAGAGGGCGCAGGCGATTCAGCATCCAATTCGTCTGCAAACAGCTCGCTATCCGCCGCCGCCTCCAGCGGTTCTTCCTCGATGGCCGGGGTGAAGGCATCAAACGCTTCCATCTCGGCTTCGGGTTCTGCTTCAAGCGATCCGGTGGTATCGCCCCATAGATCGCCCAGAATGTCGTCATCAGCCGCAGGCTCGTCTGCTTCAGGCTCAGCCGTCGGCGGCTCGGCATCGGCAGACATCAGGTCACCCAGAAGATCGTCTTCAGTCGCAGTCAGGTCTGTTTCAGGTTCAGGGATGGTGTCCGCAGCAAAATCAGCATCGGCTTCCTCATCGGCAAACGCATCCAAGTCGCCCAAGGGGTCCATATCCGTCTCGGCCTCATTTGCGGTATCGGCATCGGGTTCATCCAGGTCGGCGACGGGCGCCACGTCGGCCATGTCCTCCGCGTCCTCGGCAAGGTCATCCGTCGTGTCCACCGCCATGTCATCCATTGCAAACGGATCACGGTCGACTTCGGCATCCTCGGTGCTAGGTGCCATTTCCGCGATATCTTCCGGGATTTCCTCGTCACCCGATTCGATTTCGCCCAGCGGGGCGGCCTCTGCTACCGCTTCGGCTTCCACCGAGGCGTCATCGACCTGCGCTGGCGGGGAATCAAAATCTCCCAACAAGGCGTCCAGATCAAATTCGTCGTCTTGGGCTCCTGCCACGTTACCGAACAAGAGAGCCACTGTCATCGCTGCGACTATGCACCATTTCATCTGGGATTCCTCCTTGGAACTGAACCGGGGCCGGGACGTCGGTCCCGATTCACCCAACACCGTCTGCTTATTTACATCATTCATAGAATTGGTCACCAGGGAGACCCCGTTCCTGCACCCGCCGCTGCTGCAGGCGCGGCGGCAGGGGGCGTTGACGGGGTCATCGCCGAGCGTTCATCGCCGCTGATTTGTGGGATCGTCACTTTTTCGCCGGTTTCGACTTTTTGAATTACCACGCTATCCCGGCGAATGTCAACGACCTTGTAGTTGACGTCGTGGAAAACAAAGACATCATTGAGGCGTTGGACCGGCAACGGCCGCCGTTCGAGCAAGGACACAAACAGAATGGCCAATTCCTGCTCGGTGACCGGACGCCCCTTGACCAACACCACGGGCCGTTGGTCGGACTGCCGAACGAGCGTGAGCGTTTCGCCGTTTTTGCCCTGGGGATCATGTGTCTCGACTTTGTACCCGAGCACAATATCGCCGAGTTTGGCAAAGTAGGAGCGTTGGAGGCTTTGCAGATTGAGCAGGAAGCGCTTGCTGCCACCGGGCATCTGCTGGGTGCCAACATAACGCAGGACAAAGGGGACGGCCCGAATTCCCGCCACACGCAGCTTGATCACGGGGTCCGGCATGCTCTCCGGATCGCGCGGATCCGTTCCTGCGCGATATTCTTCCAGATTGGTAAATCCATCGCCGTCGAGATCCTGCGCGGCATCCGTCTTATCCTGGGGATTGAGCCCCCAATCCAATTCCACCCGGTCGGGAATACCATCGCCATCGGTATCGAGCGTTTCAATATCGATGATTGGCGGCTGCTCGGCCAAACAAAAGGGACATTCTGTGGCATCGTAGACAATGGGACGGCCGCATTTGACACAGGAGACGCGCACTTCACTGACCATGGTGCGCGGCGACACCGCTAGCGGAGCGGCGGCGACCGAGCGGGCGTCCTCCAAAACCGCGTCAAAAGGAACCGTATCGCGGATGGGCACCGGATGGCCCCGCCAGCCCACGCGGGCGAGACTCAGTGCAGCGCGCTCTTTGTCGGCCTGAATATCCTTCACCAGCCAGGCACTGGAAAACAACAGCGCGATTAACGCCAACAGAAGAAGCATTTTTTCATAGTGCTCCCGAAGCCATTCTTTTCTATTCCGGGGTGCCGGATTCACGGGTTCTCCTCCCCTTCTGCATCCGCCGTCTCTTGGGCGAAGCGGTAGACATCGACTTCCAGACGGACCAAGGGCAATTCCTGACCCGCCACCACACGCAGTTCACGCGGCAAAATGGGGGGGGCTTCGCGCACCGCGGCCGGCCGTCCTGCGCCGGGGGCCTGCCAGCCACTGGTGGCTGCCGCCGAGAGACGCGGCGTGGCTTCGGCCGGGGGGGTCTCGGGGGCGGGTGTCACGACCGCAGGGCGGGCGGTATTGATGATCTCCACCTTGGACACCACCACAAAGGGCGACCCACGCGCAAGGCGCTCCAATATTGTCCAATTGGCCTCATCCTGGGCGCGGTAGCTCACGACATAGCGTTCGCGTGTAAACAAGCCATCGGGGTCCCGAGTCAATTCGGTCGATGGAGCCACTTCCTCCGGTTCATCGCGACCCCGACTGCGGCGGCGGCCGTATTCTTCTTCGACGGGGGCCGTCTGGGCTGTGTCCTCAAACACCGTGCGTTCGACCGAGACCATCTCGCCAATTCCGGCCTCATAGAGAACCGAGCACAGCATCGTGACGGATCGCAACTGATCCACGAGGCGTTCGAGGTCCTCCTGCACGGGGAGGATACCGGTGGCATAGCGCTGAAACCCAAAGGCAAAATCCGGCGGCAAGACAATGGTCTTGGCGCGAGCCACCTGAACCAGCCGCCGCAATGTCTGCTCGAGCAACTGACGAAAGCGGTCGCGATTGATAGGCTCCGAGGGACGCTGCCCTTCGCTCATGGCCTGAAAGAGCCCATCCAGATAGTCGTCATAGATACGGACCTGGCGCTTGAGGGTCTCCACATTCTCCTGCGAGGGAAAGGGATTGCGGGTCGTGAGCTTGTTCAGCCGGGCCTGACTTTGGCCCAGTTGGGCATATTCATCATGATACTGACCGCGACCACTTAACAGCCAAAAGCCTAAAATCAGGATCAGCACCAGGGTCACCACCCCCCCCACCAGCAATGGCATGTATTTGCGGCTCATAATTCCTGCGGTGCCTCCAAAACGGCCAGAATTTTGAATTCCAAGGTGGACGCGTCGGGCCGCACCGGCGGCTGCCACACAATTTCGGTTTGGTCCGAAAACTGGTCGGATGCCCGCAGTTGGTTTCGGAATTCTGTGATTTTGTCACTGGTTTTGATTTTGTCGAGATACCCGATGCCTTCAATTTCCAAGCCGGCAATGACAGTCCCTTTCACCGCCGCGGGTTGGTCGGGATTGCGAGCGGCGGCACGGGGGGCGTCCGGCGTCCGGGGGGTGCCGGGCAACGTGGGCACCGGGGCGATACGCGTCAGCCACATCCCCTCTGTCAGCGCGCCGCTGACTTCACCGAGCATGGCTCGCCACACCCCGCGATTAGCTTCCAGGGTGGTCAACTTATCAATTTGATGGGCAATGGCCCTCACCTCTGTTTCCGCCTCAATTAGCTGGCGTTCCACATGCGACAACTCTTCCACACGGCTTTCCAACTTGCCGCGGATGCCTTCCATGGCATTAGACAAGCGATGGTAAAAAGAAATCCACACGAAGAGCGTCACCAATGCGACCAGCGCCGCTAACGCAAACACAGGCAGTTTACGTTTGAATTTCTTTTCCTCTACCGCCTTGGGCGGCAACAAATTGACTTCAATCGGGCAGGTATGCAACTGGCGCAGGGCCAAGCCAACGAGCTGGCCCATTTCGCAGGCATGGGCCCCGATTTGTTCGGTGGGAATTTGCTCGGCCACCGCGACGTTATTGAACGGATTAAAATAATCTGTTTCGACCCGCAGTTTTTCTTTGAGGAAGGTATCCGTATACGGGATCACGGAACTGCCGCCGGACAGCAGCAGCAGTGACGGCTGTTGGCCGCCCTGCTGGCTGCGGTAGAAGTTGATGGATCGGTTCAGCTCCTGGTGCAGGCGGGTCATCATGCTGCGCACGCTCTTGGACACCTTGTCGACCGTCTCGCTCTGCGGGCCTTCATAGGCACCGCCAAACGCCACGTAGGCGTGGGCTTTTTTCATCGCCTCGGCGTCATCAAACGAAATCGCAAATTCGTTCATGATCAGTTGGGTGATGTGGTTGCCCGCGACAGGCACACTGCGGCTGAACACCCGCCCGGCTTCGAGGAAGATCAGGTCCGTGGAGCGCGCACCAATGTCAACCACCAAGGTGCACGGCGGCAGGGCATCATAGTTGTAGCGAACGGCATTATAGAGGGACATGGGGGCCACATCCACCAGCGTCGGCGTCAGGCCCGCAAATTGCACGCAGTCGCACAGCTCGGTGATATGGTCGGATTTGATCGCCGCCAGCATGACATCCACATCCCCAGTGGCACCGCTGATGAGCTGGTAATCCCAAACCACTTCGTTCATCGGGAAGGGGACATTCTGCTGCGCTTCGTATTGGATGATCTGGTAGACCTTCTCCGGCTCCACGGGCGGCAGTTTGACGAAGCGCGAAAACACGGAATGCCCGGAAATGGCGAGTTGGACCGGCCCGGGCTTGCAGCCCGATTCACGGACCAGATCATGAATGGTGGTGATGATGTACTGAGAGCGCTCGGTATCGGCCTGGGGGTCGAGCCCCAAGTCGCTGACCGCGTAGCGCGTCATTTCCAGTCCGCCCCGCACATCCACAAACTCGGCCAGTTTGAGGGAATGCGAGCCGATGTCCAGCGTGAGAATGGGCGTTTTGGCCATGGAGGCGATTCCTTAACTAATCTAGCGGGCCACCGCGGCAGGTTTGATGACGTTGTAGGCGTCGTAATCGATCAGCGCAAACGGAGTTTGAGCGCGATTCAACAGTACGCCATTGACCGGCGGAAATTGTTCCCACCAGTTAGGCTTCTGGGCCGAGGATTCCGTGGCCACGACCATCCCCTGATGCTTGACCACCACTGCCATCTGCTTGATCACCCCCATCCGGTCAATGACATTGGGGTGCAAAAAGATATCGGCATTATGCCGACCCTTGGGGATATTCACATAGGTGACCACGCCACGAAACATCACCGGCGCATTCCTGGCGCTCTGGTCTTCCAAATAGGCGTAGAAGGTGAACTCCAATTCATCGACCCAGTCCGGCGCAGTTTCGAATTCCACCACCGCGCGCCACCAATCCGGCGCCCGCCCCGATCGTTGCGTGCGCATCGATGTCTGGTAGATCGGGGTTTTCTCCTTGGCCGGCGTCATCTTACGAATTCGAATGATATCCGCTCCCGGGGCCACCGCCTGTCCAAAGGCACCCGCTACAGATAGTCCCAACGCGGTACACACTACCCATCCCAGTACTCGAGTGGATCGAATTCGATGCGTCATTTTCTTGCCTCCTGCATGTGGCGGTTCACTTCGGATTGCTCAAACAGCCTGCCTGCACAATTTTTGGAAGTATAGGCGCATGAGCTAGATTTCGTCAATCGCCATTTCCCGTTCTTATGCATTCGGGTGCAGCGGCGCGTCGCACCATGCCCCGGACGGTCAGCCCATGGCATTGAATACCCTCGCCCGCGACCTCGGCGCCACCAGCGCGCAGGTGCTCATTTCCGGCGACAGCATGTTGGATTCCGTCATCTCCACACCCATGCGCCACGCCTGCGTCCATTCCCAAATCCACCGGCTCAGGCTCATGTCCGGGCACGACGGATAGCCGGGGCCAAAGCGAGCCCCGGACATGCCCCCCCGGAATTCCAGCAGCCGCCGATGAGCCCACTCCGCCGTTGCATCGGCGTATTCTGCCGCAAACCCCGTCCAGAGAAAATACTCCTGATAGGCGCCCGCATCTTGCAGCCGCGCCATCTCGGCCAGGGCCGCCGGGCCGCCCACCGTCACCGTAAAAAAACCAACCACATCGCCCTCGCGCGCAAAAAAATCCGGGATGCACAACTGCTCGCGAATTTTTTGGCGTGGAAACGTCAATCGAACTGGCTCGCCATCGGGGTGCGGAAACACCCGCAGGGTGTCATGATCGGGTTGGCACTTCATCCAGGCCACGGCCGCGCGCGGTACAAACAAGCGCCGGTCTCTATTTTCGCGCCGCAGGCGCTCGTAGTGGGCCTGTGCCTCTTCGTCGAGAATCTGGCGATACGCGGCCTCCGACAGATTACCTTTTTTATACCCCCAGCGCCCCACCAACAGCGACAGGCGTTCAATGCAAAGAGTGACATCCTCCAAGGGCGGCTCCCAAACCTGCGAGCCGAGAAATGGCGGCACAATCGGTTCGTCAGCAGTATCATCAACAGTCATGTTGCGACCATACCCGACCCAGGGGTGAGTGAAAACCCCAGAATCGCCATCCGCCTGACGGGTCTGGAGCGACTCATGACGGGTCTGCACCCGCTCGCCGCAGGGTCCCGGTTTCCTTGAGTTCCCGGAAGGCCGCCAGGCTGTCAAAAGCATCTTTGCAATAGCGCACCGGGCCGGGATATACGGGCTGGCAGTCGTGGATAGTGAAATCTTCGGTCAGCGCCGCCCCCCCCAGCAACACGGGAATGTCCAGGCCCGCGGACGCCATGGCCCGCAGATTGTCACGCATCACCTGCACCGACTTCACCAGCAGTCCGCTCATGCCCAGCGCATCCGCATGGGACTCTTTCACGGCCTCGATCATCGTTTCCACGGGAACCTTCACCCCCAGGTTCACCACCTGATAGCCATTGTTCGACAGGATAATATCCACTAAATTCTTGCCGATGTCGTGTACATCACCGGCCACCGTTCCAATCACCAAAAGGCCCGCCGCCCCCCCCGAGTCGGCCGTCAGGTGCGGTTTAATCTGATCCACCGCCTGTTTCATTACCTCTGCCGATTTCAGCACGAAGGGTAACTGTAATATCCCCTCGTTGAACAATCGCCCGACCTCTTTCATGGCGGGAATCAAATGGCCGTTGAGAATATCCTCGGCGGGCATCTCGCTGAGCAACGCCGGGATCGCCGTGTCCAACAGCGCGGCTTTTCCCTTAATAAGGGCGGCGGCCACCTGCTGGGGCGGTGTTTGTGCCGCCGCCTCCGCCGCCGCGTCCGCCTCGGACACTTCGGCTTCAAAATACTGAAGATACTGTTCCAGGGGGTCGCCATCGGACGCATCATTGTCCAGCAACTTTTCGGCCAGGCGCACGCCCGCCGGTGCCAGAGCCGTCAGTGGTGCCAGCGTGGCAGTATTAATGATACACGCCTCCATCCCGGCCTTGAGGCACCGATCTAAAAAGACGGTATTGAGCACCTTGCGTGCTGCCGGCTTGAGCCCAAACGAAATGTTCGACAGCCCCAGGATCGTGCGTACGCCCGGAAAATCCTGGTGGATGCGCCGGATGGCGGCGAGGGTCTCTTTGGCGGCATCGCGCAAGGCCCCGTCGCCACTGCACACTGTAAAGGTCAGCGCATCGATCAGCAGGTCGCCGCGACGCAGGCCCCGCGCCTCGCAAAAGGCAATCAGACGCCCAGCGATTTCCACTTTGCGCTCCGCCGTCATCGCCATGCCGGTCTCGTCGATGGTCAAGGCCACCAACCCGGCCCCGAAACGCCGCGCCAGAGCCACCAAGTGCTCCGCTTTTTCCTCGCCGGCTTCAAAATTAATTGAATTGATCAGCAAGCGCCCGCCATGGAGTTTCAGCGCGACCTCAACCACATCGAGTTGGGTGCTGTCGATCATGAGTGGCAGGCGGCATTCACGTGCCGCGCGTGCGACCAGCGCGGACATGTCGGCGCACTCGTCGCGTCCGGCATAGGCAACGCTCAGGTCCAGGATGTGGGCCACCCCCTCGTCCTGCTCTACCAGCAAATCGAAGGCCGTGTCGAGGCGCTCGGCCAGCAGCGCCTCACGGAATTTTTTCGATCCCGTGGCATTGGCTCGCTCGCCCACATAAAGCGGCGGGGGCTCTTGAGACAGGTCGACCGGCGTAAACACACTGGTCACCTGCTCGGGCGTGGTGACGGAACGCGGCGGCGGTGCCGTCGCTTCGCCCAGTGCCCGGCGCAACTCACGAATATGCTCTGGCGTGGTCCCGCAACACCCCCCCACAATATTCAAACCGACGGCGTCGGCCACCGGCATAAAGGCCGCGCGATACGCCTGGGGTCCCAGCGGATAGTGTACCTGGCCATCCACCAGCGTCGGCAAGCCCGCATTGGGCATGCACCCCATAAAACCCCGCCACTGACGAGCCAGGGCTTCCAAATGCCGTTGCATCGCCTCGGGTCCCGTCGCACAGTTGAGTCCCAGCACATCGATCGGATAGGGTTCCAGTGCGGCCATGACGGCCCAAATCGACGACCCCACCAGCAGGGTGCCCGTCGTTTCGACCGTGACCGACACATACAGGGCCGTGGTGCGCCGCTCGCCCATCACCTGGTTCGCCGCCGCTACCGCCGCCTTAATCTGCAGCAGGTCCTGACAGGTTTCGATGATGAGGCCATCGGCGCCCCCCTCCAGCAACCCGCTCATCTGTTCCTGATAGCCCCCGTACAACTCGTCAAACGACACCTGCCCCAACGTCGCCAAACGGGTGCCCGGCCCCACCGACCCCAACACAAACCGCGGCCGACCATCGCCGGCCTGCGCGGCGTCGGCCGCCGCGCGCGCAATCCGGGCTGCCGCCTGGGAAATGTCTTTAGCCCGCGCCGCCAACTGGTAGTCGCCCAACGTCAGCGGCGCCGACCCAAAGCTGTTGGTCTCCACCGCATCGCTGCCCGCCGCAAAATAGGCGGCATGAATGTCGTGGATCAGCTCCGGCGCCGACAGATTCAGCCACTCATTGCAGCCCTCGTAATCGCCCCACGCCGCCGGCGTCGGCGGCCGGTCCTGGATTTGTGTGCCCATCGCCCCATCAAGTAACAGGCGCCGAGTGTTCAATATGTCACAAACTGTCATAATCGCTGATCTTCCCGTAAAAACGGCCCACCGTCTAGCCAGGATTATGCATCCGCCACGTTTGCCAAATGAAAGCAATCGGGGTCAGTTTCATAAATTAATGTTTTTGCTATTTTCCTCCTCTGGAGTGGCTTACAAATGCCATTTTTGATGAAAAACGCCTCAAAATCGCCATTTTGGGCCTGTTTTAGCCATTTTGGGGCTGAAAATGCCGTTTTGGGGGAAGGGGACAGAAATGGGTCCTATTAAACAATCTATAGCTTGACATGCTTGCCCGTTAGGAGTGAACTGGCAACAGTTCCAAAGGAGGACACACCATGAGATTCATGAAGGGGCTGATGGTCGGGGGAATTGCACTGTATGCGGTCAGTGCGGGGGCGTTTCCGAGTTGGATGGGCGTGTATGGAAGCTACGTGACACATAACGGATCGAATCCAGGCGTGTATACCATTCTGATGAATCAGGATTATTATGGGCTCCACGCGGAGGTCGGCATCGGCATCAGCAACAACTGGTCAACCTATGCGATGAACTACGCGGGCAATGCCGACGGCAATTCGCTCTGGCGATATACTCCTGGAGAAGCGCTTCCGACCAACACCACCGTGTATTATTACTTTCATGGCTGGGACGACTGGGGCGGTCACATCTACGCGAACAACGGCGGATCCAACTACAGCTTTGTTGCTGGCCCGGCGGAACTGGAATGGATCGGACAGACAGAACATACGCCTGTTTCACCGGTGGCGGGACAGGACATCCAGGTGTGGACGGAGACCTGGCCAAAGGGTGCTGGGCAGAGCGGCTACTCCCTTATTGAGGTGGATTCGAAATGGGGTGAAGTGGGATTATCAAAGACAACTTCGACAAATCTTAACGATCTTTGGACCGGAACCTTGGGCCGCTTCCTGCCCGGAACCGCGTTGGATTATCTCGTCGCTGTGAAAGACGGCGCAGCGACGACCCATTACGACAACAACAGCGGAAACTACTATTCTATAAACGTAGCCACGGGAGCCCCCTTGTCGTATCTCGGTGGCGCCTACCACTGGCCAACCAATGGTACGCTGGGTTCGACGAACAGCCTGTGGCTGAACTTGTTTGCCGCCCCGTCACAAACGCTGGTGAACGCCTATGCCGAATACAGCGTAAACGGTTGGATTTGGGAGCGCGCACCGCTGGACTTCTGGAAGATGGACGGCACCAACGAATGGTGGCATATCGAATTGGGTCAAATGCCCCCATCCAGCCAAGTGTGGTACGCCTTCGATGCGCAGGACGGCGAGGCCACAACGGTTTACCGCCCGACCAATGGCCTGCCCTATTCCGCAACCGTGGCCGGGAATTCCACGGATAGCGATGCAGACGGATTGCCGGACGACTGGGAAAACTTCTGGTTCGGTGGCCTGACCAACGCAACGGCCAGCGGCAATCCGGATGGGGATGGTTTGCCCGACATGCCGATAGACAACTGGATGGAATATGTGATGGGGTCCGACCCAACGGAATCCAACGCCATGGCGGAAATCACGGTGTTGTGGAAACCATCCATCCCATCGCAAGGCGGGGCAATGAAAATTTCGGCGGCAACAGATGTCTTTGATGGGCTTGGACTGTCGAGCATTACGGCCGCCTTCTCCGATGGCGGCAGCGCTACGCTCCCGGCGGCTGCTGGCGGTCGGTTTCAAAGCACATTCTTACTTTCGAAAACCAGCACAGTCTGCAAAATCACATCCCTTTCCGGTGGCGGACAGACGGACAACAACCGTGGAATTGGCTGGACCATTCCGATCCAACTGCTTGGCGGCGGGGAGCTCGCCGACACGGACGGCGACGGGATGCCCGATGCATGGGAACTCGCGAACGGTTTGGACCCATTCGTCGACGATGCCAGCGGGGATGCGGATGGGGATGGCATCACCAACTTGCAGGAGTATTTGCATGAGCTGAACCCGCAAGAGGCCGACCCTTGGCCGGAAATAACAATCTTGTGGCCGCAGGACGGGCAGGAACTGTAAGGAGGGCGAGATGAAAAACGTGGCAATCGGATTGTTGGCGTTAGCGTGGGGTGTCAGCGGGGCGCATGCAGGCTATGAAAGCGTTCCCGCACCCAAGGCGGCAAAAGATCAAGCCAAGGCAAAAGGCGGAGAAGTACCCGGGATCGTTAACCGCGCCGCCTGGACCGGCGGCATCGTGCTGGCCAATGGAAAAGAAATAACGCTAGAAAACGCAGGCGGGTATTTTCTACCGATCAGGCTGGAGTCCGGCATCAAATGTCAAATGTGGATTGCAGGGCCGGGATTGGTTCCCAACCGTTCTGTGGTTTTGTTTACCATGTGTGGAGGGTTTATCAACGGTAAGGTGAACGATAAAGTCGAGGTAGGTAAAGACGGACTCCTTCGTTTCGACTATCAAAACGGCACGTTCGGGCCGCAGCCTATCCAAGCAACCCTGATGGGAAGCACCGCCACCCTGCTGACGGTCAACGCGACAAAAAACAGCCTGGACCTGGCGGAAAGGGAACCCAATGAAATCAAATAAGAAGTTCCTGCTCTGGGCTTTGGTTATGGGGCTGTTGGTGGCCATAATGGCCATGCCTGTATTTGGAGAAGAGGCGGGCTGCGACAACGAAGATCCGCCGGAGTGCGATCCTTGCGAACAAGAATGCGATGACAGCGAGGGTCCCAACCGCTTTGAGGTGTATTCCGGCAACGTCAAGCGCTCGGTGTCGGATTTGAGAATGGCGGTTCAGATTGGCGAACACCCCTTGGAATTCTCTCGCATGCATTCAAGCCGTTCCGTCTGGGCGGTGCAGGTCCGATCGGACTTCGTTTTCGGGCGGGCCGGAAACTGGCGGCACAGCCATCAGTGGAGCATTCTCGACGACGGAGAGATCAATGGTTGCCAAGGCTTGCAGGTCATCGCCCCCAATGGTCGAGTCAGCTACTACAACAAAAAATCAACGAATGACCTCTTCATGACCTACCTGCCGGGCACCCACTCCCGGGTATGGCCGGATGGCTCTACGAACTTCTATCTCTATAATCTGGATGGAACGAAATACCACATCACCCAAGGCGGCGGTGTGTCGAACAAAACGTTCCGGATGGAGGGATTCTGGGATGCCCATTCCAATTGGTATGGATATGCCTACGGGGACGACGGGTATCTGACCCGCGTGACAGGCCCGAACACCAACCAGTATCTTGAGCTGGAATATCGCGACCTGGAGGGCGCCGTTGCGCCGGGCTGGGTTCGTTTCACCTATACGAATGCCCAGGCCGCCGAAGTGCTGATCCCCGGCACATGGAATGACTGGACGGGCACCCAAACCCCCATGCAGACCAACAGCAGCGGCGTGTGGGAGGCCGATGTGGAACTGGGCGAAGGATTCTTTGAATACAAGTATGCGGTAAGAAACCAGGGCAGTGGGACGTGGCAGCTGGTCGCGGACCCGGAGAACCCGCTGGTGGTCGGTCTCGATTCCAATTCCCTGGCGGTGGTCAGCGATGAACAAATCATCGAGCGTGTGACCGCCGGGGACGGCCGCAGTGTGGAGTATGTCTATGACTGGGACTGGAACAATGGGCATAAGGTGTTGGCGATGCGTCTACGCGAGGCGCAATACGGCACCGGCGAGTCCGCGCTGTACGACTATTATTCCGCCGAGCACGACCAGTATCGCAGTATGCTGTTGAAATCGGCGGATGATCCCCATGTTGCCGGGCTGGCCCGAGCTATCTCATACACCTATCATACCAACCGGCTCTATTCCGGGCAGATTCACGAAGAGCGGCTTCTTTCCAGCAGCCAGCTTGTGGCGCGACTTGAATACGACCCCACCAATCATCTGCGCCGAACGGTCGTGAAGGCCGATGGCACCACCAACGAATACCTGTTCGTGTCGGGCGGGGCGAACACGGAGCAAAAAACCGACGCCGCCGGACAGACCATCCGGCGCATTCACTTTGGGGGAAACGGTATGTTGCAGGCCCGGGTGGACCCGATGGGGCGCACCTCCGTGTATACCCGCACCTGGCATTTCGGCGCGGTGTTGTCGGTTTCCAATGGGTGCGGCTGCCGGGGGGATCGCATCAATACCTATACCGATAACACCTATCCATTCTACTTGGCATCCACGGCGGATGCCGCAGGAAACACCACCACATATCAGCGGGATACCGCCCATCGCCCAACAGCCGTCTATCATCCCGACGGGACCAGCGAATATTTTGAGTATAACGCGCATGGACAAGTGACCGTGGAAAAGCGGCGCGACGGCGCCACCTGGACCAATGTCTATGACCTTCGCGGCAGGAGAACCAGTACAACGGGGCCGGACGGAGCCTACACGGGCTTTGGATATGATGAACACGACCGCGTTTCATCCGAAACCAATGCCATGGGGCTGGTCACCACAACGGAATACAACTGGGACGGCAAACCAACACGGAAGGTGTATCCCGATTCAACAGAGGAGCTGTGGCAGTACGACCGCTACGGAAGCGTGACGCAGGCCGTCAGCCGATCCGGCGGAATCACGGTCTATGAGTATGACGAGCGCGGCAATCAAATTCGCGTGACCGACCCCGTCGGAGCCGTGACCGAAACCACGTACGATCTCGATGGCAGGAAGGTTCTGGAAACCAGTCCGGGCGGGTTGGTCGTCAGCAACACCTATGATGCCATCGGGCGCATCATCCGGCGCACCTATTCCAGCGACCTCACCTTCGAGACGTGGACCTATGTGTATGACGGTGTCAGCACCCACACCAACCGGCTCGGATATGGCACGACAAACGCCTATAATGCGGATGGCCATCTCGCCAGCGTCACCGATGCCCGGGGCAACACGACCCACTACACCTATGATCAGCTCGGGCGAAGAGTGGCATCCGAAAATGCCTTGGGGCAGACCACAACCCAGACCCTTGACCCGTCCGGGCGAGTCACCTCCATCACCGATGATGACGGCCTGGTTGTGGCCAATACCTACAACGCCAACGGCCAATTAATCCTGTCCGTCCAGCGGGGCGGCATTACCAACGAATATGCCTATGACGATACAGGTCGCAGGACCAATGTCGTGCTCAACGGCGCGACGGTTTCGATCACGGCCTATGACGCCATCGGGCGGACCGTATGGACCCGAAACGCCGATGGCGTGGTGGTGAGCAACGCCTATGATTCCGCCGGCCGGCTGCATCGCGTCTATATGACCGACGGCACCTTCACCGAGAATGTCTATTCCAATGGGTGGCGATGGAAGACGATCGATCGGGCCGGACGGACAAACATAACGGAACGCGATGCCGTAGGGCGTTTGGTCCAAACCATTGATCCTTCCGGCGGGACCGTTCAGTATCGCCATGACGCATCCGGAAACCTGACCAACTTGGTGGACCAGGCCGGCAACAACACCTTCTGGACCTACGACGCTGAAGGCCGCCAAACCCGCAAGACCTACGCCGACTCAACCCATTGGGATTATGAGTATGATGCGGCGGGACGCCTCACAAACCGCACCGACGCCAAAAACCAGACCACACATTACCAATATGATGCCGTGGGCAACCTGACCAATATCAACTACCCCAACGACGCCGACGTGTCCTTCATCTACGACGCCCTGAACCGGAAAACCACGATGACGGATGGCATCGGCTCCACCACCTATGCCTACAGTTCTTGCTGCGGACTGCTGGAATCGGAGGATGGGCCGTTTGCCAACTACACATTGTACTTCGGCTATACGGACGCCAAGCAGTTGGCCTCGGTCACTTCTGCCTTCCTGATTGTTGAGTACGACTACGACGGCCTCCAGCGTCTCCGGTCGGTAGTGGGCCCCGAAGGCACCAATACCTATTTCTACGAAGGAGCCGGAACCGCATGGCGAGACTTGCAGCTCGGCAACGGCACCGCAGTATCCCGGCATTATGACGAGTTGATGCGCCTGACAAACATGGTCAACGCTACCGATGCCGGGGTGCTCTCATCGTTCGCCCTCACCGTGGACGACGCCGACCAGCGCACGCAGGTCATTCGCGAGGATGGCACGAGGTATAACTACGGCTACGACGCCATCGGCCAATTGACCAACGCAGCCGCCACGCTGGCGGACGACACGCCCTGGCAGGCCTATCGGTTCGGCTACCAGTACGACTCCACAGGCAATCCCGTGGAACAGGACAAGAACGGGCTTGTGTTCAGCAACTCCTTCAACCACCTCAACCAAAACGTCGCCACCGTTCCAGGCGGGTCATTGGCGGTGATGGGGCGCGTCAACTATGCGGGCGGGACCGTGGTGGTCAATTCCGTGCAGGCGCAACTTTCGCCCGATTTGATCTTCGCGGCGACGGGTATCCCGTTCACGCTCGGAACCAACGTGATAAATACGGTGTTTACCGATCCCTTCGGACGCTCCACAAACCGGCAGACATCCGTGGTGGTGGCCCAGAAATCCTACCAATGCGACGCCAACGGGAATCTCACGAACGATGGACGCATGGCGTATTTCTGGAACGACGAGAATCGGCTGGTGGCCGTGCGCAGCGCGAAAACGGGGGCGATGATCCAGGAGAATCGCTACGATGGGCTCGGGCGTCGGCGGGAAAAAATTGAGCATGGCGCAGACGGGATCACAACCAACCGCTACCTGTACCAGAATTGGATGGTGCTGGCGGTGACGGATGGGACTGGGAACGTGCTGGAGACCTACACCCACGGCGCCGATCTGTCCGGGCAGGTGGGCGGCGGTGCAGGGGGCATCGGCGGCATTCTGGCCTTGATGCAGGCGAACGCAACGGCCTTTTATCACTACGACTTCAACGGAAATGTCGTCCAAGTGAGCGGCAGCAACCAAACCCAACTGGCGAAGTACACCTACGGACCTTTCGGAGAGGTGTTGCTCAAAGAGGGGGAATTCAATTCCCGATACCAGTTCAGCACCAAGGAACTGGATATGTCGACTGGGATGAATTATTACGGCTACAGATTCTACTTGTCGGAGTTGGGGCGGTGGATAAATCGGGACCCTCTTAAGGAAGCAGGTGGGATGAATTTATATGCCATGGGTAAAAATTCTCCCATAAATGGTATTGATATTGACGGAAGAAAATGGTGGGAAAAGATTCCAATAGTATGTGATATATATCACAAAGCAAAATGCATTAACGAAATGGACAAATGGTATAAAGAGTGCATCGAAAGTATTCCAGACTGTGATGAGTGCGACGACTTGGTTGATTATGTCTTTTGTGTTATGGAGCAGAAGAAAAAAACCAAAGAATGCATGGAAAAATCTCAGGATATGCTTAAAGCCTGCTTAGAAGCATGTTATTAATAAAGGAAGTATAATATTATGAAAAAAGCACTCTTAAATATTATTTCGTTTGTTGTCGGAATTGCTGTTGGATATTATTATGCTTACTCGCATGCGATAACAAACATTGGCCCGGCACTCGACATTGTTGGCCATTCTTATATTGCTTACATAATGGAAACATCGGAAGCTGCGTACCGAACAGAATCACCCATAATTGCAATCTGGGCCCTTAAGCAATCTGCGGATGCCCTAAAAGAGCAGCTTGAAAAAGATTATATAAGTCCAGTATTTACAAAAGAATATCTAACAATAAATCTTATGATTAATTATGCTAGACTGGCGAAGCTAACAGAGGATCAAGACACCGAACTCTCTAATGAATATATTAATAGAGCTGTTCATCTAGTTCCCAAGCGATACAGTGAACAACCCATGTCAAAAGGCGAGCTTTTCGATTTAATTAATAAACTAGACGATTATAAGGGAAAGGGGTCGGGGAAGGGGGCGGTCCTATAATAATAATCGTGATTCTGGTTGTGGGAGATATATGGCGATGATCATGAAAGTTGCCTGGAACAAATGCAAAAGGGGGGGCTTGGTGCTCGTTTAACAAGGTGGACTTGTCGAATGAGAACTTTGATGGGATGGAGGGGGGGTAGGATATTTCATGGACTTCATATGCGGCATTCTTACGGGTCTGGTTGCGTGGGTAGTGACGACCCATCTTCTTGTGCCCCGCGTTCAATTCTCACAGGATATCGGGCGAACCTTTCCCCGGGGGAAGGTTCCGAGATATCGGGTCAAGATCCGGAACATAGGGCTCCGGTCTATTATTGATATTCAGGTGGTCTGTCGTCTGCGCATCAAAGGGCTGGACACCGAGCCGGAAAAGACCCAGGTCATCTATATTCGAATGGGGTACGAAAGAACGCCTATGCTGGCAAAAGGAAAGGCGTTGCTGAGAAGGGGTCAGTCCTATGAAATGATGTATTGGGATTGACAAGCTGGGAGAAGATGCGGGGGAATGGGGACATGCCAAGGGAACCAAGAGAAAAAGGGGCATAAATTTATATTTTTGCTATTTTTCTCCTCTGGAACAGGTTACAAATGCCATTTTTGATGAAAAACGCTTCAAAATCGCCATTTTGGGCCTGTTTTAGCCATTTTGGGGCTGAAAATTCCATTTTTCGCACTTTTTAGCTTCTTTTGAGCCCCGACGCCCCCGTCGGGCCTTTTCCGGGACGGGGTCGTCCCGGCTCCATTCGGATTGCTGTAAACGCTACGAAAAAGGTACCAGTTTCATAATTTAACGTTTTTGCTATTTCCCTCTTCTGGAATGAAGGTGTCTGACCCGATGTCGCGGTGGTGTTCTTATCTCTTTGGGTTGCGGCGGCCGGGAAAAATGACCATTGGCCAATTTCGTCTTGAAGGGTAAAGTGAGTGCCGATTTTACCATGACTAGCGCTTATCCCACCCCGACGGCCTCCCCGGCCACCGACAGCACACGCCAGATTGGGACCGATCCCATTTTGCCGCTGCTGCTGCGGTTTTCGGTCCCCTCCATCGTGGGAATGTTGGTCCAAGCATTCTATAACATTGTAGACCGCATGTTCATTGGCCACGGTATCGGTTCGCACGGCCTCGCCGGGGTCACCCTGAGCTTTCCGCTGATGATGATCATGGTCTCGTTTTCCATCTTGATCGGCGTCGGCGCCAACACGCTCTTTTCGATCCGCATGGGCGAAGGACGCCGGAAGGAGGCCGAGCAGATTCTGGGCAACGCCTTTGGATTGCTATTTTTCGTCCCGCTGGTGGCATCGCTGATCGCCCTGACCCAACTGGACCCGCTTCTGCGTCTGGTGGGAGCCAGCAACGACCTGCTGCCACATGCGCGGACCTATGCCCGTATCATTCTTGCCGGGTCCGCGCTGTCCACCACCAGCCACGGGCTGGCGCACTTTGTCCGTTCCGACGGCCATCCCATCGTCGCCATGGCCTCGATGATCATCGGGGCCCTCACCAATGTCGCACTCGATGCGCTCTTCATTTTCGGGTTTGGCTGGGGCATGGCTGGTGCCGCCTGGGCCACCGTGATTTCCCAGGGCCTGGCCTTCGCCTGGTGCCTGGGCTACTTCCTCTCTCCGCGCGCCAATACCCGCCTCCAGCGCCGCAACCTACGCCTGGACTACCCAAAAATCGTCTGGCCCATGCTCGGCATTGGGTTTGCGCCATTTGCCATGACCATGGCCAACAGTCTGCTCAACGTCATCCTCAATCGCGGCCTGGGGGAATACGGCGGCGACGATGCCATTGCCATCATGGGCATTCTATCCGCGTTCATGAGCATCATTTTCATGCCGGTCTTCGGATTGACCCAGGGGGCCCAGCCGCTGATCGGCTACAACTTTGGGGCGCGTCAGTATGATCGCGTCCTGCAGCTCTTCTGGAGCACGGCCATCGCCACCACCGTCGTGATGATTCTGGGCTGGAGCATCAGCCAGCTCTTTCCCAGGCAAATCCTACGCCTGTTTCTGGCCGCCGACTCGGAGCTGGTGCCCCTCGGCGTTCATGCGCTGCGGGTTTTCACACTCGCCTTTCCCATCATCGGCTTTCCCATCACGGGCGGCCATCTCTTCCAGGCCATCGGCAAACCGATCCCCGCCGCCCTGCTGGCTCTTTCTCGCCAGATCATCTTCTTCATTCCTTTCATTCTGATTTTTCCGAAATTCTGGGGCCTCAAAGGCATCTTCTACGCCGCGCCAGCCTCCGACACCCTGACCTGTCTGATTGCCATCTTTGTCGTGAGCCATCAGTTGCGCCTCCTCCGTCGCCGCATCACCTCTTCGCCCCCCCCCCCTACCACCCCATGAACATCTGCACGACCTGCGGCGAACCCATTGCCCCCCATTCCACCCTTTGCCCGTTCTGTGAAACCCCGCAACGCCCCTCCCCTGGGGCCCGTCCCGGCGGCCCACCGGTGCGCCACCTCGACCTCGAAGCGGGCCTGCCGACTGTCGCCGAAGCTCTCCAGCGGCTGGAAAGCCAGCTTGCCCGCGCCCGTGCGGATGGCGTCCGCGTCGTCCGCGTCGTTCATGGTTGGGGCTCTGCCACCGGCGGCGGGGGACGCATCCGCGCCGCCGCGCGGCGATGGCTTCAGGAACGCTACGATGCCGGCCATCTGCGTACGGTTTTCTTCGGCGACCATTTCACCCATACCAGCCCCGACGGCCGCGATTTCATCCGCCGCCATCCCGCCCTGCGTGCCAGCGAACGCAGCGATCGCCACAATCCCGGCATCACCTTTGTGGAGCTTTAAAACACACCCCGCCCAGCCCGTCCGCCCACTGGGCGGCCCCGACTTTATTTTCCAAGCTGGAAAGATGAGCGGATTTCGCCCATAAAGACCCCATGAAGAAATCCAAGATGCCCCCCCCCCCCATTCGCGCCCTCTATGCCGTGCTGCTGATCACGGGCGGCTTACTGCTCTGGCTGCTGGCTCAGCCGAAACCCGGCGTACGGATTCGCCACCTCAAGCCGGTACTGGCACCGGATGCCCCCCCGGCCTCCGTCATGCCATCGCGCCTTCGCGTGGCGACCTACAACATCGAGCACTTCACCGATGCCCGCGACGATGGTCCCGAGCGGACCCCCGCACAATTCATCGCCCAGGCGCAAGGTGCCGCCGCCATTATCGCCGAGGCCAACCCCGACATCCTGATGCTGCAGGAAGTTGAAAATGCCCGCGTATTGATTTATCTGAACGAACAGCTCCCCCAGCCCTACCCGTATATTTATGTCACCGACCTACGCCGCTCCAGTGGCGCGCGCGATTCGCTTAATCTCGCCCTGCTCTCGCGCCTGCGCCCCTGGCAGGTGCGCCAGTTGGGCTTTCAGGCCCTATCCGGCAGCGCCAGCCCCACCCGCGGAACTTTAGCGGCCACCTTCCCCCTCGCCGACGGCACAGCGCTGATGACCTATAACATCCATTTAAAGTCCAATTACGGCGACGCCCCGCGCAATCAAGCCCAACGCGGAGTGGCGCTGCATCTCCTTGGTGCCGATGTGGTGACGCAAACCTTCCGCAACACCCCCCGCCCCACCTTCACCCTCGTTCTGGGGGACACCAATGTGGACCCGGACACACCCCAATTCGCCGACGATCCCTCGCTGGATCCCTTGGCCGGTGGATTCGTGGACCTGTGGCGCGGACGCCCCATCGAAGAACGCACCACCATCCCCTCCCGCGCTGCTGGCGAAACAGGCGACCCGCTGCTGGTCTTTCCGCCGTCCGCCTTTGATCGTGTCTTCGCCTCAAAGAATTTTCTACAGGATGGCCCCTGGCGCATTGGCCCCCCCGCTGTCCTCCAAAAAGGAACCGCCACCCACGACAATTCAATTAAACCGGGCACAGACGGCCATATGTCGGACCACTATCTCGTCTATGTGGATCTAACCCCCACCCACAACTGACGCTACGCCCCCCCCCTTCCGGCTCAATAGCTGTAGCCGATGGAAAAGCTGAAGCGGCCTTTGTCAGACGTAACCGCATCGGTATTCATTGGCCAGGCGTAATCGAGTTGAATCGGGAAGCCGGGGAAGTCGAAACGCACGCCCAGGCCATACCCGTCGAACACGTCGCCGTCGCCGATGACTTCATTTGCGCCGTTCTCCTCGTAGAGGTCCAGCCAGACGATGCCCACGTCGTAAAAGAACGCCAAGCGCACCTTTTCGACCACTGGCAACGTATACTCCACCGTGGCATAGGCGGCGGAGCGCCCCCCGATGGGCTCTTCCGTTTCGTCTTTAGGCCCCACTTTACGGTACTTGAACGCGCGAACCGTGCGCGGACCACCCACAAACAGCCGGTCAAACAAGGGCACCCGGTCCGAATCGCCATACTCTTTAATCATCGAGGTCCAGCCGCGGACATTCAGGACGTGATCGAACCACAGCGGGACATACTGGGAGGCGCGCAGGGTGAACTGGTATGTATCGCTTTCGCCGCCAAAAGGCCCGCCAGCCAGCGTCGCCGCCACCGACCCGCGAAAACCGCGTGAGGGCAAAAAGGGATGATTACGCGTGTCGCGAATGAGTTCCATCGTGCCGTAGCTCTTGAGCCGCCCGCCCTCTTCCTGCTTGATCAGATCACTGGCGTAATCCTTGATATTGCGGATGTCGATATCTTCCAGCCCATAAATCCAGTTGACGCGATTAAAGGCAAAGAACGGCTTGCCCAGCGTGAGCGAACCGCCGGTCGATATCTGGTCGTATTCATCGCTGTAATAGCTGGCCTCGCGCCGGAACAGGTCCAGCCCCAGTGAGAGGCGCCGATTCAGGAACCACGGTTCGATCAGCGACAGCTCCAGGTCTGTGCGCTCGCTACCGGCTTGCGCGCGTATCCGCAGTCGCTGCCCCCCCCCTGTGAACCGCGGCCAGCCCATCAGATCAAAGTTGCCCTGTGTCAGCTCCACATAGCCGATCAGATTATCAATGCTCGAAAATCCCGCACCAAACATGAGCTGGCCTGTGCGTTGCTCCTCGAGATCAAAGATCAGGTTGAAGCGATTCGAGGCCGCCGTCGCCTCTGGATAGGTATTGACGAACGAGAAGTAATTCAGATTGCGCACCCGACTCTCGCTGGTACGCACGCGCACTTCGTTATACACCTCGCCGGGCACTACGTTGATTTCACGCCGAATCACCTTGTCCTTGGTTTGCGCATTGCCGCGGATTTCGATGTTTTGGATGTAGGCCAACATGCCCTCGGCCACGTCGTAGGTAACCGCCGCGGTCGCGGCGTTGGTGTCCAGCATCACCCGTGGTTCGACCGCCGTCTTGATGTACCCGCGCGACCCGTAGAAATCACGAATATTTTGGGCGCTGCGTCGGATGGCCGCGAGGGCCGCCGTCTGATTCGTGCTCGCCACCACCCCGCCGGCCACCTTCTCGACCGCAAATTGCTCCATCCCCCTTATCCGCCAGTCGCTCAGGGAATACACCGGGCCTTCGTCTATCACAAAGGTAATATCGATTTTCTTGCGCCCGACATAGACAAAGGTGGGGTCGCTGACGGCCGCCGCCAGGCAGCCCTTATCCATGAGGACCTTGCGGATGCTTTCACGGTCAGCCAGCACATGGCCGGGTTCATACAGGCCATCATTGGTGATCCACGTCAACCAGGACGACTGCTTCTGGGTCATCACCTTGAGCAGCTCCTTGCGGTGCGCGTGCCGGTTGCCCTTGAACAGAATCCGCCGCACCACGGCCCGTCGGCCTTCGTCCACTTCAATGGTCACATCCACAAACCCCGCCTCATCCTCTACCGGTGCCAGGGTCCAGGTCAGACGCGCATCGGGAAAGAAATCCTTGCGGTAGGCCTCGCGTACCTTTTGGGCGCGCAGGCCGAGCAGGGCATGGTCCACCAGATCGCCGGCCCCGAGTTCCATTTGGGTCCGCACCTTTTTGTTGCCGAAATAGTCGGCGCCGGCGATGCGCAACATGCGGATGCGCGGTCGTCCCTGTACGCGGTAGACCAGCGCCACGCCATCGCCCTCGGTTTCCACGCGCACCTCGGCGTAGGAAAAGACGCCTGCGCGCTGCAAGGCGCGAATATCCTCAGAGAGGGCCGCCCGGTCGAGTTCCTGCCCCACCCGTGCGCCCACCTGCGCCACCACCTGTTCAGCACTGACCGGCACATCGCCAATAACGGCGACGCGAATATCGCGGACCGGCACGGCCCCGGCGACGGTCGCCCACACCATAACCGCCAGTAACGCTGGCGCCCATATCCGTTGTTGCATCGAACGCGTCATCCTTCCTCCGGATCAATGCCATCAAAGCGATTGCTGAAGCGAGTGAAACTCTCATCAAAATCCAAGTGAATCTCGCCCACGGGTCCATTGCGGTGTTTGGCAATATCCAATACCGCCAGGCGCGTATCGTCGGCATGTTGATCCTGTTTGTAGCGGGACGGGCGCCGCAGCAGCATCACCACATCCGCATCCTGCTCGATGGCGCCGGAATCGCGCAGGTCCGAGAGCTTGGGCACCGCACTCTTGGAATCGCGCGTTTCGGGCGCGCGGCTAAGCTGACTCAGTACCAGCACCGGCACCTTCAGCTCCTTGGCCATGCCCTTGAGCGCCTGTGAAATTGCCGCGGTTTCGCGCTGGCGGCCTTCCTGGGAAAATTTCGAGAAATTCATCAGTTGCAGATAATCCACCACAATGAAGCGAATGCCGTACTTGCGTTTGAGGCGACGCGCGCGAGCCCGCAAATCCAGCGCTTCGAGCCCGGCGGTATCATCGAGATAGATCGGCGCGCTGCGCAATATGTCCGCCGCGGCAATCAGTTTCCCGTGGGCCTCCTGGTTCACCTTGCCCCGCGATAAATCCTGGCTGGGCACCCCCGCGTGGCAGCAAATCATGCGCCGCACCAGTGATTCTCCCGACATTTCCAGGCTGAAGACCGCCACCGGCACCGGCGTCTGATGTCGAGCGCCCAACGCGACATTCTCTGCAATATTCAGCGCCAGCGACGTTTTACCCATCGATGGGCGCGCCGCCAGCACGATCAGGTCGGAATTCTGCATGCCCAGCAGCATCTCATCAATATGCATAAAGCCAGTCGAAAGCCCCGTGATCCCCTTTTTCTCAGAGATCAGCTTCTCGACCTCCTTCATTTCGTCTTCGATGAGATTCCCAAACGTGCGATCTGTGCTGACCCGTTGCTCGCTGAGAGCATAAAAGGCTTCCTCCGCCGTCCCCAGCAACGATTCCGCCTCCTGCTCGCCCTTATACACATCCTCGGTCACAAGGCGCGCCGCATCGATGATGCGCCGCATCAGGTGGTTATCATAGACGAGCTGGATATAGTAATCCGCGTGGGCGGTAGTGGGCGTGCCATCAATCAGGCGCGCCAATTCCTCCTCGCCCCCGACGCCGTCGAGCTGCTGATTTTCGCGCAGGCGATCGACGACGGTGACCAAATCGACCGGTTTGCGGGCCGAATGCAACGCCAGCATCGTCTCAAAGAGTGCCTGATGCGTCTGCACATAGAAGGACTCAACGGTGATCTGGCGTTCGATGCACAGGTCCAGGATGCGGGCGGCATCCTGCAAGGCACAGCCCAGCACAGCCCGTTCCGCATCCTCACTGTGGGGAGGAATGCGCTCGCCGGGACGCAGTGCCCGCGCACCCGGACCCGCCTGTGCTGCGCCGGCCATCGCTCGCCGCTCCCTAAGCCGTCGTCAGGGGTTCTTCGGTCACCCGTTCGCTGACAACCTTAACTTTCAGCGTGCCGCGCACCTCGGGATGCAGATGCAGTTCCGCCTCCTGCTCGCCCAGGGCTTTGAACGGCTCGTACATCACCAACTGCTTCTTTTGCAACTCGATGCCGTCTGCCGCCAGCTTGGCCAGAATATCGGCCGCGCTGACGGAACCGAACAACCGTCCCTCGGCATTGGCCTTGACGGAGCACGTCACAACCTTGCCTTCAAGCTGGCTCAACAACGCTTGCGCTTGTTCTTTTTCGTGTTCCAACCGCACGGCTGCTTCGGCCCGTTTTTTCTCGACGAGCCGCTTGGTCCCCAGCGTCATGACAACGGCCAGCTTCTGGGGGAAGAGGTAGTTGCGTGCATAGCCCGACCGAACCCGGCAGGCATCGCCTGAACGGCCCAGATCGGCGACATCCTCTAACAAAATAACTTCAATGGATTTGCCCATGGCACACCTATCTTTCCGCCGCCTATGGCAGCAATCCCATCACCCGTGCGCGGCGGATCGCCCGCTTGACTTGGCGCTGTTGCTTGGCGTTTGCCCCAGTCACACGGCCCGGCAAAATTTTGCCACGCTCGGTCATGAACTTGCGCAGGAATTCATAGTCCCGGTAGTCCACCTGCTGATCCGCCTTCAACAAGCGGGTGCGCTTGCGCGCGTCGTCCGACGCGGATGCGCGGGAAGTTCGTTTTCTCTTTGGTTTCATCATCGTCGTCCTTGCTCTATGTTAAAAGGGAATTTCCTCGTCGTCAGAGGGCTTGCTCAGTGGTTCGTCAAACGACGGTTTGGCGGCGGGAGCCTCTCCCCCGGGGGGGGTATCACGCATGGGAGCACTTCCGCCCCCCTCGCGGCGGGGGCCGCTCAAAAACTGCACGCGATCCGCGCGTACTTTCAGACGCGAGCGTTTCTGGCCGGTTTCTTTGTCATCCCACGTATCCAATTGCAGGCGACCTTCCACAAAGACGGGAGAGCCTTTGGACAGGTATTGCGTGCAGGTCTCGGCCTGCCGATCCCAGACATCTACATCGAGGAACACGGTCCGCTCGACATCTTCACCGCTCTTGCTTTTGAACGACTCGTTCACCGCCATGCGCAGGGTCGAAACCGCTGTGCCCGACGGGATGCGGCGCAACTCCGGATCATGCGTCAGGTTACCGATCAGTAAAACTTTATTCAGCGCTGCCATCATCCGCTCCCTTCTCCGGTGCGGGCGGGGCGGGCGGCGCCACCACCACCTGGACACGGAACACATCGTTGTTCAGCTTCAGACGCGCCAACAACGGCGGCAGCTTGTCGCCGCCCAACGCAAACGCCATCAGGCCGTAATGCCCGCTGCGCTGCTTCTGCATCGGACGGGCAAACTCCCGCCGACCCAGCCGCGTACAGCTCGACATCGAGCCGCCAAACTTTTCAATCTCACCCCGGACCGTTTCCACTGCTCCGTCCCAGTCCGCATCTTTCAGGCTTTCCCGAAAGATAATCATTGCCTCGTATTTATTCACCTCGTGCCTCCTCAATTATACTGGTTCATGGCACTGTCCACGCTATGGGTCAGCAGATGGTCCACGGCCTCCGCTGCACGGCTGGCAGTATCGGCCAAAACTTGCCGATCACCAGCGCTCATTCGTTCCAGTACATGATCTTTCAAATGTTGTCCTTGTTCCTGTTCTCCAACTCCAATTCGCACCCGTACAAACGTCTCGCTGCCCAGATGCTCGATCACCGACTTCATTCCGTTGTGGCCGCCCGCGCTACCGCCCGGTCGAATCCGCATCTTACCCAAGGGCAGATTGACGTCATCGGTCACCACAATCAAGTCTTTCGCGGTCAGACCCGCCGAGCGCATCAACGCCCGCAACACCGTGCCACTCCGATTCATATAGGTCAAGGGTTTGGCGAGCAGCAGCGGCTCGCGGCCCTCTTGCGACACCTTGGCGCTTTGCACCGGGCGTCGCCAGGAACGGCGCAACACCGCCCCGTAGCGCCGAGCAATCTCGTCTAGAACCAGCCAGCCGGCATTGTGCCGTGTCTGCGCATATGCCCGGCCAGGATTCCCGAGACCCACGATCAGTTTCATGTCGGCCCGCTTTTCGCCTGTGTCCTCAACCTACTTCTTCTCTTTTTCGTCCTGGGCTTTCTCGCCTTCTTCTTCCTTCTTCTCGGTCAATACTTCTGGACTCGCTTCGCCCGCTTCCGCTTCCGCCTCTGCTTCTTCCTCGGCTGTTTCTTCTTCCAGACGCGGCGCGGCCACCGCCACGATCACCTGGTCCAATTCATCCAGCAGTTTGTGCTTCGCCGCATCCACCTTCACGTCCTCGACGCGCAGGATGTCGCCCACGTTCAAATTCGTCACGTCCAGTTCCAGCTCATCAATGACATCGCCGGGCAGACACTCCATCGCCACGGTCCGCATGACGTGCTCCAGCAACCCGCCGTGTTGGGCCACCCCGATGGGCACCCCCACCAGTTTCACCGGCACCTCGATCGAAATCGTCCGGCTCATGGAGACCTCGTAGAGGTCCGCGTGGATAATGCGGCCCGTAATCGGGTGGTGCTGCAGCGCCTTGACCATCACCTTGCTGATCTTGTCCATTCCCTCAACCTCTAGGTCCAGGATCATGTTTTCACTGCGGTGGTCGCGCAGCAACATCACAAAATCATGTTCATTGAGCTGAATATCCAGCCCTGGACGTCCCTCGCCATACGCCACCGCGGGAACCCATCCCGTACGGCGCAGACGGCCAGAGGCCGCGCTGCCTTTTGCCTCGCGCAACTGGGCTATCAGTTTTGTTTTTTTCATTGCGTTCTCCCTTGATGAATCTCGAACAGTTTGGAGACCGATTCGTCTCCGTAAATCCGCTTAATGGCATCGCCGAGCAGGTCCGCCACCGACAACACCGTGATGGGGAAGTTATTCCAGCTTTGGGGCGGCAGACTATCGGTGGTGATGAGTTCTTCGATCGGCGATTCCTTCAGCCGTTGAATCCCCAATTCGGTGATTGGGCAGTGACTCACTGCCGCCCGCACCGATTTGGCCCCATTATCTTTGGCCATCCTCGCCGCAGCGCACAGTGTTCCCGCCGTCGTGGTAATATCATCCGCCAGAACACAGTCCTTGCCCTCGACATCGCCCACCAATTCCAATGCCTCCACCTCCGTAGGCGATATGCGATGTTTGCCCGCCAACGCCAGACCGGCGTTGAGCAACTGCGAATAGGAATGAGCCATTTTGAGGCCGCCGGGGTCCGGCGCCACCACCACGCAGTTATCCGGCGGCATTTTCTCGCGCAGGTAACGCACCAGCAGCGGTGCGGCATATAAATGATCCACCGGAATATCGAAAAAGGCTTGAATCTGCGGCGAGTGCAAATCAATCGTCAGGACCCGATCCACCCCCGCCGCCACCAGCAAATTGGCCACCAACTTGGCCGAAATCGGCACCCGCGAGCGGTCTTTGCGGTCCTGCCGCGCATAGGCAAAAAACGGCATAACCGCCGTGATCCGTCGGGCCGACGCCCGTCGCGCCGCGTCCGTCATGATCAGCAATTCCATCAGGTATTCGTTCGGCAGCATCCCCGTGGACTGGATGATGAACACATCGCGCCCCCGCACCGTTTCCTCATAGGTCACGGATATTTCGCCATCGGGAAAGCGCGTCACGTTGGCTGCACTCAACGGAATACCCACCCGCGAAGCAATTTTCTCTGCCAGCGGGCGATTCGCATTTCCCGTAAAAAGTTTGATATGGTTCTGCATGTCGTTCATGTTCATTCCGTCTGTTCCTGGCAGTGCAATGGTTGCCCGACAAGGATTTGAACCTTGACTCTGGCCTCCAAAGGGCCGTGTGCTACCATTACACCATCGGGCAATGCGTTCATTAGCCTCCCGCAGCCGCGCACCGGCAGCCCTTTCGGCGCCGTGCCCGACCGTGACAAAGAACAAACTGACCCGTCCCTGCGGACAGACCTGTCTAAGAAACTCGCGCACCTTATCCGCCTCCCCCGCAAAAGTCAATCCCCTGAATCATTTGTCCCTCCGCCCGGGCGCACCTGCCCCCCCCCCTTGCCTCGCCCCCGCTACATGCGGTAGGGTTTACCGATATGGACCTGTCGATTATGTTAACCTACCGCTGCAACTCGCGCTGTGCGATGTGCCACAGTTGGCAGCATCCCACTGTGCCGGACGAGGAAATCACCCTGGATACCCTCGCCCGCTTGCCGGGCGGCTTCGACTCCCTGAATCTCACCGGCGGCGAACCCACCCTGCGCGCCGACCTCGAGGCCATTGTCGACCTGCTGCATCCTAAAACCCGCCACCTCGAAATCTCCACCAATGGCCTGCAAGCCGATACGCTCGAGCGGATCATTCAACAACATCCCGACGTGAAGATTCGCATCTCCCTCGACGGCATGGGCCCCCGAAACGACGCCATTCGCGGCGAAAAGGACGGTTTTGAACGCAAGCAAGCCACCCTGACACGCTTGGCGGCCGCCGGCGGCCGCGACCTCGGCTTTGCCACCACCTTCCAGGACGACAACTGCGATCAGGTGCTCGATATCTACCGGCTGTCTGGCACATTCGGCGGCGACATGGCCACTTCCGCCCTGCACAACGGCTTCCAGTTCCACAAAATCGACAACGAACCCTATAATCGGGTGCGCATCGCCCGCGCCATCGAGCCACTCGTCGTGGAGCTGCTCAAATCGCGCCGCCCCCAGAACTGGTTTCGCGCCTATCTCAATCTCGGCCTGATGAAAAAAGTGCTAGGCCAGCCCCGTCTGATTCCCTGCACCGCCGGGCACGACTTCGCCTTCGTGGACCCCTGGGGGCGCGTCTACGCCTGCAACGTCCGCCCCGACCTCGAAATCGGCGACCTGACCACGCAATCATGGAAGGACATCCTCAAGAGCCCGCGCGCCGTCGAAGCCCGCACCAAGGTCGCCCGCTGCACCCACAACTGCTGGATGGTCGGTTCGCCCAAGACCGCCATTCGCCCCCCCCACCGGCCTACCGTGCCCCGCCTCCCCCCCCTGGCCTGGGTGTTCGTCAATAAATTGCGCGCCAGCGTCGGCCGCCCCATCCCTTTTGAGCGATATGTCGATTTCTCCGATGTCGCCCAGAGCCCTATCGTTCCCAAACGCCAAAGCTGGCAGGGCAAACCCTTTCGCCCCACCGTCCAGAAAAAGACCGAAACCCCCTATGGTGCTTTCAACAACGTAATGAATAAGTGAGCCCAATGAATATAGCCATCCTTGGAAGTAAATCCCTTCCCGCCTTTGCGGGTGCCGACCGCGTCGCCGAGAATATCTTGCGGCATCTGCCCACCGACGACGGCAACCAGTACCACATCTATGTCGTCCGCACCCCCGCTCAGCCCCGGGCATTCGATCACGCCCCGAACCTGCGCGTCATCCCCATCCGGGCCATGACCGGCAAACACAGCCGCGCCACGACCTTTTTCCTGTTCAGTGCTCTGCACTGCGCCCTGTGCCTGCGCCCCGATCTCGCCCATGCCCACGACTCCGCCTTCGGGCCATTCGCGTGGATTCTGCGCCTCTTGCGACCGCGCATGCCCATTGTCGGCACCTTTCATGGCAACCCCTACGAAAGGGCGAAGTGGAGCCGCTTCGCCAAATGGTTCCTGCGCGTCTCGGAAGCGGCCTTTATCCACGCCAGTCATCAACTCACAACCGTCGCCCGTGCCAAGGTCGCCGACGTGCAGGCCCGGAGCCAGGTGCCCATTGAGTTCATCCCGAATGGGGTCAATCCCAACTCGGATATTCCCTCGACCGGCCTGGCCCAACAGCACGGCCTCATCCCGGGCCAGTATCTCATGTTCGCCGCCGGCCGCATGGACCCCACCAAGGGCCTGCACCATTTGCTCGATGCCCTGGACACCGTGAAACCCGATTTGCCCCTCCTGGTCGTGGGCGGCTTCGAAGGCCATAACCAGGACTATTCCAAACAGCTCCTCGCCCGTTGCAACGCCACCCCCCGCCTCGTGTTGCTCCCGCGCCTCCTGACCCAGCCCGAACTCTTTGAACTCGTCGCCGGGGCCAAGCTCTTCGTCTTCCCCTCCGAGATCGAAGCCATGAGCATGATGCTGCTCGAAGTCATCTCCTGCGGCGTCCCGGTGCTCGCCAGCGATATTGCCGAAAACACCGAGGTCACCGGTCCGGACTACCCCTGGCTGTTTCGTAATGCCGATGCCGCCCATCTCGCCGAACAACTCGCCCGCTTCCTCCGCGATGGCCCCGGCCCCGAGACCGTCGCCCTGCGCGAGCGGTGCGCCCGTGATTTCAATTGGACCGTCATTGCCGAGCGCTACCTCGCTCACTTCAAGCGCCTGGCCCCCTCCCCGAAGGAGACCCCCCTATGACGGCATCCCGCACTCGCGTCGAACGCTGGGAAAACAAACTCCAACAGGTCTTCGATGAAATCGATGCCGAATTGGAGGCCGAAGGCCGCAATCTGAAATACACGCGCCATCCCGCCCGCCCCCCCGCCGGCGCCACCGGCAACCCCGAAGACGATGGCCTATTCGATCTCGGCGCCGCGTTTTCTGTCGGCATCGGCTCACGCCACGGCCGCGGCTATGTCGTCCAGGCCCGCATTGCCACGCTCGATCATGTCTCCGCCGCCGCGCAGAAAAAGCTCGAAGACGACGTTGCCCGCCGCCTGCGCAAAAAGCTCCCGGCCGCCTTCCCCGGCGTCAAACTACACGTCAATCGCGACGGCCACGTCTATAAAATCCACGGCGACCTTTCACTCGGCCAAGTGTAACACGGTTGGTGGTTGATGGTTCATGGTTCATGGTTGATCGTGATCGCCACTTGAAAATTGAATATCGGATATTGAATATTGTGTGTCATCTCCCCCCCCCCGTAGCACGCGGCTCCTGTCGCGTGTATTCCCAATGTGGGACAGACCCCGCGCTACTCAAACAGCCACGGCTCACCCGGAGGGTTCGCCCTACCCACCGCCGATTGATAGTTGATGGTTGATGGCTCATGGTTGGTGGAAATTGTTGATCGTTGGTTGTCGAGCGAATCCGAGAAACCTATCCGCAAAATCCGCAGCTCGACTGTTACGGCTGTTTGCCCCTTTCCAATCCTGTAAATCCAGTCAAAAAATGGCGGCCTCCTGGACACTGGACCTCCGACCTCGGCTCCCCCCTCCCCCTTTCCTGCCTTCCTGAGTTCAGATTCACCTCCGGCTGCTCCGGATATTAATGCCCGCCCGCCCCCGTCTTCATCAGCCCCAACGCCACCAACTGCTGAATGCCTTCGTACTGCTGTGCGCCGGGATGCCACAACGAAAAATCGCCCTCTTTGCGAAAACGCTCGGCATAGGCCTTGTACTCCGCGGAGGCATTCCAGTAGACCCCCCGCGCCGCCTCCCGAAAGGCCTTCTCCTTGAAATCCTGCAAGTACTTGAAATGCAAAATGGCCCCTTGGGCCTTCGAAATCTTTGCCCCTTCAATCGTGTGCAATCCCCGCCGCAAAAAAAGCTCAGGCGCATACTTGAAAAACGGATATTTGGAGCACCCGAATTCCTCGTTGAATACCCGTCCGCGTGTCCCGCCCATATAGATGGAATCCGGGGCCTCGCCATCGAAGACCGGGTGGTATTTTTTTTGAACATATCCGTCCGCATCGAACCAGGAGGCCGCCGAGCGCAGGTCGTCACCTGGGCTGTAGGCGATCTGGCCGATGGGCTCGCGGGCAAACATCTCAATGAATAGGCTGTGTAGCGCTGCGGCACCCTCCGCTTCCAGTTCGGCCGCCAAATCGGGCAGCTTCAGCCGGTCCATCTGCGGATACACGAACAGCTCGTCGGCGTCGAGCACCAGACACCAGCGCCCGACCGCAAAACGGCGCAGCAGAGGCTCCTGCCAATACAAGGGCCCTTTGTAGCGCTCCTTCGACGTCCAAACATGGATGCGTGGATCGGCGGCCGCGAGGTCCCGCGTGCCGTCCGTCGAATCATTGTCCACCAGCAGCACCCGCGATACCCCGAGATCAAAATGGTACTGCAGCATGAAGGGCAATCGCAGCGCTTCATTGCGACACACCACAATCATCCACACCTCGTCCGAGTTCCACGCCGGCAGCGGTCGCGTATCCACTCGCCGCATCCCCGCCCAGGCCGTTTTCCGCCGCACCCAGCGGTGGGCCCGGATTTTGAGCTGCTCCAGCCGCCGGGCCATCACTATTTTCCCCGCCGGTTCTTCCACGAGCGTCGGAACAGGGCCAATCCCAGACTCAGGGTTTTAGGATCAACCTTGGACAAATAGGCTTCGGGATGAACCAAATCCAGAGGCCCCGCAGCATCTGACACCCCTTGCGCCTGCAAGACCGCCAACCAAGCCCCCACCCCGCACCCAACGTCCAACGCAGAGCGGACCGGCGGAATCCGCGGCAACACCAAGTCTAATATCCGGACGGACGCCTGCGCCGTCCATTCATAGCGCTGAGAATAGAAATATGGTTTGTAGTGGCTCATGCAGTTGATTCCCCAGGTTGTGCGGGCACAGGTCGCTCCACCGCTTCATTGGATGCCATGCGGCAAATGAAGGTGGCTTGGTCACCAGCACCCATCTGGTTCAGCCATTTTGCCCAGCGCGCGTAGTCGCGCATCTGCCGACGGGTAAAATGGACGTATTGCTGGCTCTGGGCAAACGATTCTTTGGAATGGAAAAAACGGTCGTGCCGATAGTCTTCGCTCGCCCAGAACTGAAAACTGCTGGAGTCCTGTAGCATCGTTTCCACTCGCAGCCCGCATTGTCTTGCTAACCTGCTGAAACTATCTTGGGTAAACAGATTCAGGTGCCGTGGCGCATCCCATTGAACCCAGTTCGCTCCATACCGGTACCTGGCGAAGGAATCCGACAACGGAATGCGAACGATCACGCACCCTCCGGGCTCCAGAAGCGCTGCCGCTTTGGTCAGTAGCTCGCGCGGATTCGGTATGTGTTCGAACGAATGGTCGAACAACACCGCATGATAACTGCCTGTCTCATCCAACAGATCCCGCCGCAGGACGACCCCCTCGTCTTCCGCCAAGTTTTCAGCAGGAAAATAGCGATCAATCCCCTGGCTGTCCACGCCTGCGCACCGCAAAATACTCACCAGCATGCCCGCGCCGCAGCCAACATCGAGAAAGCGATTGCCACGACGCAACCCTGTTTTTTTTAGCCAATAGAAATAATATGGTTTTTTCAGTAAATTCAATAGCCGCCCCAGCAAAGCCGATTGTCCCAAGGCTGGAGCGGTCCGCGAACGGTACAGCCAGCGGCGCAGGGGTGGGATATGACGTACATGGAACGGCGAATAATTCCGAGCGTAGTATTTTCCCATATTAGCGGGAGGTGTCTCCAGGCGCAAATGGCCGCAAACCGCACACTGAACGTAATCAAATGCTTCCAGCGTTCCGTCCATTTTTTCGCGAGCCTGCCATCGGCAATTCCCCGTGACATTCCCACAGATGCTGCAACCCGCAATCGTCATTGTTGTACCTCTGGACGCGTACAAGCCCAGGCTAAAGATGCTTTTTTAAAGAAACGTCGGCCAATTGTAGACCAGGCAGCCCGGCGCCGGACCCGGCGGACTTCGGCCAACGGCATATCCCGAAACAAAATCTGTTCTTGAAGTAAATCTTCCTGCTGGAGCAGCGATCCATTCCACCGGCGAAGGGGAAAGGTATAGAATTGATAGCGCGCATCATCGCTCGGCAGAAGATCAATGTCCGGCCGCTGCTTGGGATTCAAAAACCCATAGACCGGAACATGAATCTGGCAGGCTTCGGACAACCAGGCAGCAAGCCACGTAAAACTGCTGAGGCTCAACACAATATTCTTCGCCTGACGGATAATTTGGAAATCAGCGACAGCCCCTTGCGAGGGAATCAGCCGGGCGTTCGGCAGGGCCTTGAGCAAACCATCCATATAAGGCCCGGATTCGAGTTGCCCTTGAAAAACCGGTTTTAATCCCGTTCGTTGCACGACAGATCGATAAAATACAACAGGCAATAGTCCGTAGTCCGGATGGATACCTCGATTCATGATGTCTTCCGCCCGGATATTGATCAATAACTCGTCATCGCCCAGAACAGCCTGCGCCGGGCCGGATGAAATAAACAGCTCCCGACTCTCCTGGTTGGAAGGAAAATGTTCAAGTCGGAATCCGTACCCCGTCAAATTGACTTGTTCCAATTTTCCAGTCTTCATCAGGCCGCTGACTTGCCGCAAATCGAACAGATGACCGGTCAATTTAGGTAATTCTTGATCTTGGGAATCTCGCACCGGCGCGACGAGCCTCCATTCGGGCATATGGTAGCCAGACACAGCTAAATCTTTCCCCACTAGCTGTTGAAGCCGCATGGCCACTAGATATTGTGCCATCTGATTGCCCAACCGCCCACACGGGGTTATGACGATTTCTCTCATGGCGGCCAATATACGAAGATACCCGGCAGAACGCCAATTCTTTCACGGCGCACTTGCGTGGATCTCGGACACCCTCCGAGCCGACGGCAATGGGTGCTCGCCGTGTGATTGCGAATGCCCCGTCTATTTCGCAAATACGCTTGCCCCTCACCCACCCCTTTGGCACGATGCGGTCTGCGTGAATTCCTTTGGGCATTTCATTCTGACTCGTTTCAATGTGCCGTTGCAGTTCGATCTGCCAGCGGGACAGCAACGCGCGCCTATGGGGCTCGATGCGGGCTGGCTGTCGCGCCGGTTCGAGCTGTTCGAACGCGTCTGCCTCGCCTCCGTCGCGCTCCAGACGGAACCGGACTTTCGGTGGCTCATTTTTCTCGATGAGGCCACCCCGGCCCCCTTTCGCGACCGCATGGAAGCCCTGGCCACTGCCCATGATTTTCTCACGCCGGTCTACTGTGATCGGTTCGACGATGAGACCGTTCTGCCAGTAATTCGCCGGCACGGCCCCACGGATCGGGTCCGCATCACCACGCGGCTGGACAACGACGATGCCATTCACCCGCGGCTGATCGAACAAGTGCAGCAGCTTGCTCGCCAACATCAACAACAGCAGGATATGGACCGGGGGTTTTTTATCAGTTTTCCGATCGGCTGCTGCGAACGACAGGGAGACTTTTATCTCCAGCGTTATCGCTATAATCCTTTCACCAGCTTTGTGTCCTCCCCCACGGCTGAACGCACGGTGCTGGGTAGCGATCACCGCTATATTAGCGATGTCGCCCCCGTCGTATTGCATTGGTGCCGCCCCCTGTGGTGCCAAATCATCCACGGTGAAAATGTCGCCAACCGCCTGCGAGGCATCTATTGGCCCGGGGGCGCCCGCAGTGCTTTCGGCCCCTATGCCCAAGCCCGCCCCCCCCGTTCCTGCGTCTCTCAATGCGCCGAATGGCTCCGTAGCACCCACCAGTATCTTTTCCACCGAGGAACGTGATATGACCCCTCCCGAATGCCCCATCTGCGCCAATACCGCCGGCAACCGACTGCTGTCGGTCTGCGAAAAAATGAACGGAACGCTCGAACCCTTCGATTATGCTCAGTGCCCCGCCTGCGGGCATCTGCATCTGGCCGCGCCCCCGGCAGATATGAGCCCCTACTATGCCACAGGCTATTATTCCTTCCATTCCCGCCCCATTCCCGCCTGGCGTCAGTGGCTCTATCGTTGGCGCACGGCCGCCGCTTTGGGCGGTGGCGGTGTCAGCGGACGCCTGATGAACCGCCTCAAGCCCCCATTCTATGCCTATTGGCTGGAGCACACCGGCCTGCGCCTGGGTCACCGTGTGCTGGATGTCGGCTGCGGCGCAGGCAACCTGATTCGCATTTTGCAGGTGGCCGGGTTGCAGTGTACGGGCATTGACCCTTTTTTGCCTGGCGATTCACGCACCCCAGAAGGCGCCCAGTTGCGTAAGGCCGACCTGCTGGACATAGAATCCTCGTGGGATGCCATCTTGTTCAACCACGCCTTCGAACATGTGCCCAATCCGCGCGAGGTGCTCGCCCAGGCGGCCCGGCTGCTGGAGCCGGGCGGATGCATCGTCGTGCGCATTCCGCTATCCGATTCCTTTGCATTCTTCCATTATGGCCCTAACTGGGTCCAATGGGACGCGCCCCGCCATCTGAATCTCTTCACACGCAACAGTTTTACAACTCTGGCTGAACAATGCGGACTGAAGGTGGAGACCACTCTTGAAGATTCCTCGCGCATGCAGTTCTGGGGCAGCGAGGAATACCAACGCAATATCTTCCACAACTCTAAGGAGTCCTACGGCCACAACCCCCACCAGACCACCTTCTCTCGGCGACAATTGCGGGATTTCGACCGCTGGTCACGCTGGCTCAACGACATGGGCGCCGGTGATCAGGCCACCTTCATCTGCCGCAAAAAACCATTGGGGTCAGCCCTTGAATCTTGAATTATGGTGGCAATTTCCGGCTCGGGCAGGACGGAGCTCCCACCACGGGCAGGTTGCCCCTCCAGGATCCTGTGGAAACGTGCCGGTTATGGGTTTGCGCTTTGTGGCGCGGACCTCCCGGGCCGCGCTGGTTTCAGCCTGAATTATTTTTATTCCGGATTACTTTTGGGTTTACGGTCGATAATCTGACATAACACTCGGGCGTCTTCTTGATGACGGGGATGATTGATCGCGCTCTTGATTTGCAAAAGGGATTCGATGTCGATCCAGCAGGCCTGACTGCCTCCGTATTGAGATTTCACGCGTTTCTCCCACGCTTCAGCAAAAGACAATGGGTGCATTTCGAGCAAAAGATTAATTCGGTTTGGCGCAACACCGATTTGCAAGGCCTGATTAGGAATATCGAAATCCAATAACGTGGGACTGCCATATTCCGACAAAGCTTGATTGGCGCGAGCGATGTTTTCCGCGCTGCCCTCCACCCATAAATCCATGTCTTTCGTGTATCGCGGTTTGGCATGGAAAATAAATGCCAACCCTCCGACAACTAAATAGCGCACACCATGTTCATGGAATAACACGAGAAGATCTTCGAAATCAGGTATTTCGTTCATAATTTTGTCGGGCCTGCTGCACCTTTTCGACATCGTTGCGGATGGCAATCAGCGCTGACAAGCGCTCCTGCGGAGTCTTGGATTGCCAGAATGTCAAATCCCAGTTCTCTGCATCATCGAAATTGCAGGCGCGATGAGTCACCATTCGGGCACGGCGTTCCCGAGCACGCAACTTTCTGTCGAAAACGCCTGCTGGTGTTAGCTCGTTCATTGCAACCTTTCCATGTCATCATCCTACCCCAAAACCACAGCGCCGGGAAGATCAATTTCACCATCGGGGTCAGCCCTTGAATCTTGAATTATGGCGACTGCTTTCGGTTCGAGCGGGACGGAGCTCCCACCACGGGCAGGTTGCCCCTCCAGGATCCTGTGGAAACGTGCCGGTTATGGGTTTGCGCTTTGTGGCGCGGACCTCCCGGGCCGCGCTGGTGTAGCGCAATCGCCTCTGACAAAGGGCATGTCGAAGACGACCTGAACAACACATACCCAGCTAAAGAATAACCAAGGTCATTCCGTCTGTTTTCTGCCTGTTGCAGTCTTTTTCCGGTCATGGTGAGCGTAGTCGAACCATCTCGGCCCACCCCCAACGGCCAACCTGCGGAACTACGCCGAGATCCCTCGACAAGCTCGGGATGACAACCCGAGGGGCACATCCGTCCCGTTTCCAAATTTTCAGTTTGGGTTCCCTTCTGTGAAATCCCCACCACGGGCGCGCCAGCATGAAATCCGAAGCTTGATCTCTGACGGTTCCGCTCCCTATCCCGGACAGCACGGAGGTTGTCCCTCCAGAAATCTTATTTATCCTCTGTGAGTGTCAGCTTTTTTCCTGTTTTCCTGCTCAATTCCCCCTCCTTTTCAAACCCTTCCCATTCGTGTCCATCCTGCTTGCCCACCGTCTTGTCCGCCGTAGCCTTGGTGAAGGTGGAAGCCTTGACGAAGGTGGGTGTTCATCCGTGGTTATCTTATTCTTTTGGGGTTGCGGCTATGCTGCGCTGTGGTCTCTCGTGTCACGCCTTGCACAATCTCTGGTACAGCCCCATCAACTTCTCTGCGCTGGCGGGCCAGGTATGGCGTTCGAGGACCTGCTGGCGGCCGGTAGCGCCCATGCGCTGGCGCAGAGCGGGGTTTTCAGCCAGCTTCTTCAGACCCGCGGCCAATGCGGTGGGATCGCCAACGGGCACCACGATACCGGCACCATCGGCCACCAGCCGCGGCACCCAGGCACAATCTGTGGTCAAGACCGGCAGACCCGTGGCCATCGCCTCGATGGCCGCAAAGCAAAACGATTCGTAGTCGCTGGAAATCACTTTGACGTCGGCGGCGGCATAGACAGCAGGCAATTCGCTGAATGGCAGCTCGCCAAGGAATAAGACCCGGTCGGCAATTTTCAACTCGATGGCCTGCTGCTGCGTCCGCTCCTGCAACGGGCCGCTGCCTGCCAGCATCAGCCAGGAACCGGGATGGTCCTGTGTAAACCGAGCAAAGGCCTTTAGCAGCATGGCGTGATTCTTGAACGCCTGAAACCGTGCCACATAAAGTGCCACGAAGTCGTCCCGGCCAATGCCGTATTGCTGCCGGAAATTTGATGCTTGGGGGCGGAACCGGTCCGCATCCACTGCATTTGGAATATTTTCCACGTCCAAACCCAAATCGCGCAGTTTTTCAATCGTCGTGCCGCTGGCGATCAACCCATCGGCCATCCCTACCCCGCCCCGCGGATCATAATAATTTGGGGCCGTTAGGCGCATCACCACTGGAATCGTGACGCCCCGGCGCTTGAGCCAAACCACCAGGTTGGGCAGTTCGCAGACCTGGATCACATCGAATTCGGCGGCATGGCGCGCCACCCAGCGCGCAGCCCGCCACTCAAACCATTCAAATTCTGCTTGTCGCACCCGCCAGCCCCCTCTGACCTTGTCCCAGGGGAACGTTTTTAACCAGGGCGTATGCAGCACCACCGCCCCCTCCAGCGGCATCGGCGGTGGTCCAAACAGCGGCGCGCCGCTGAGGAACGTTACCTGCGCGCCCGCCTGCGCCACATGGCGGGAAATCTCGAGGTCAAACGTCTCCCCCCCGCCGCGTTCCAGGCAGGCCATGCGGTTGATGAACAACACCCGCAGGGAGCGAGTCGGATGCGCGGCAGCCATGCGACTGTCAACCCGTTTTGTTTTTTCGTCGCAACAGGAGGTCCAGCAGCCAGCGTTTCGCCACCGTCTTGGTCAGATGGGTGACCGCCGGTCCGGCCACTACGGACGCAGAGGGGTTTTTGCGTGCCCAGGCCCAGTTGTCGCGGATCACCACGGACTCTATGTCCGGATGCTGGGACACAGCCAACGTCACCAGGCGCTCGACCTGCTGTTCGTGGCGATATTCCGTGGGCTTGTCTTGCATTGCCGGCGCCTTACTCCACCACTCAGATTTTTCGATGGAGTACATGTAATCATCGAATAGAAACCAGCCCCCCGGCTTCAATAGCTTCATCCCCAAGAAAAAGGCGCACACATCGGTTTCCCATGTGTGGGCGCCATCCAGAAAGATGAAATCAAAGTACGGTTCGCAGCGATTATCCGCCGTCTGCTGTTCAATGATCTTTTTTAGCTCCCAGGTATAGGAGATGGCCGAGAAGATGGGCGTGACAAACTCTTGCAAGCCGGTCTTGGCCAAATGATCCAGGATGTTGGGATTGTCTTTGTGATTGCGGACGGCCTCTAGGTCAATCGACGTCAAATGCCCGACACCGTTTTCTTGGAGCGCCGCCGCGATGATGCACGAGGTTTTGCCGTAGAGAAACCCCAGTTCCAAACATTGGGCCGGACGCGATTCGCGCACCCAGTCATACAGTACTCGGCATTGGCTCTCCTCGGTGCAAGGCAAATGACCGACAGCAGCATATATTTCATTGAATTTCATGCATTATTCTTTCATACGGGTCTATGTCGCGCTTGGCACCTTAGCAAACTGGCCCTGCGCTGTGGAATCCCTTTGTTCGGTGTCGGGTGTCGGTTCGGAGGGGGGCCGCCTTGTCGCCCCGTCTGCATCCATTACGCGCGTCGGCTGCGAGCGAAGGCATCAGGCATGCGCTGAATCGCCGTCGTGCTCGTGTGTCCAATCCCGATGGCCGTGGTGGGTGTAGTGGTGCATGACGCGGTCAAATTGAGCCATGGTGGCATCGTTGCGGTCGCCACCGAAGAACGAGACCAGCGCCACCCCAAGGGCACCGGCGACGAATCCAGGCACCAATTCATAGAGCCCGGTATGGCCCATGAAGTTTTTCCACAGAATGACGGTCGCGCCGCCCAGCAGCATTCCTGCCAGAGCCCCCGCCCGGGTGGTACGGCGCACAAACAGCGCCGCCAGAATCACGGGCCCAAAGGCGGCGCCGAAGCCCGCCCAAGCGTACGACACCAATCCGAACACGGAGGAGTCTGGATCGCGGGCCATGAAATAGGCCACCGCTGCAATCAGCATCACCGCACCGCGTGACACCCACAGCAGTTCGCGATCGCTGGCTTTCTTGCGAAATAACGCATGGTAGACATCGCCCGACAGCGCCGAGGCGGCGACCAGTAGCTGGCTGTCGGCGGTAGACATAATGGCAGCGAGGATGGCGGAGAGCAACAGCCCCGCCAAAAACGGCGGGAACAACACCCGCACCATCTCCATGAAGATGCGCTCGCCGTCGGCCAGCCCGGGCACAAACGCGGCGCCGACGCAGCCAACCAGCAGGGAGGCCGTCAACGCCATCACGACCCACACGATGGCGATCCGCCGCGCCTGCACCACCTCGCCCGGACGACGGATCGCCATGAAACGTACGAGAATGTGCGGCATTCCGCAATAGCCCAGCCCCCACCCCAGCGTTGAGAGCAGGGCAATCACCCCCACGCTCTTGGCACCATCGGCATAGGTCAACAGGTTGAACATCTGCGCCTTGCCCGCCGCGGCCAACGCGTCGTGCATCGGGGCCACGCCTCCCAGCCGGTGAATGCCAAGCGCGGGAACAATCACAATCGCCGCCAGCATCAACATCCCCTGGAATAGGTCCGTCCAGCACACGGCCATGAATCCGCCTAAAAATGTGTAGGTCAAAATCACGCCCACTCCCAGCAGGAGCGCCCCTTGGTAGGACAGACCAAACACGGTGTTAAACAGCTTGGCCCCGGCCACAAATCCTGACGCCGTATAAATCAAAAAGAAAACCAGAATGATGAGCGCAGACACCATACGCAGCACATGGGTGCGGTCTTGGAAGCGGTGTTCAAAGAAATCAGGGATGGTAATGGCGTTGCCGGCCATGTGGGTGTAATGACGCAGGCGCAGGGCCACATAGCGCCAGTTGAGCCAGGTGCCCACCCCCAAGCCCACGGCAATCCACAGCGAATCGGCGAGCCCGGCAACATAGGCTGCGCCGGGCAGCCCCAGCAATAACCAACCGCTCATGTCGGAAGCTTGCGCGGAAATGGCCGTGACCCATTTGTTCAGCTTTCGGCCCCCCAGATAGTAGTCGGTTAGATTGTGCGAACGAAAGAAGAACCAAATGCCCACGCCCATCATGCCCATCAAATAAAGCGTAAATGCGATGATAATCCATGTGTGACTGGTCATAGGTCGGGCCTCCGGGGGTTGAAAATCTGGCGATCTTGCACGTTTTCGAGATAAATGAAAGCGGGAAACGCAAGGTCATCACGCCGCTGGCGTGACACGTCCGGGATTGTGTCCCGTTGGGCTACGGCTGTGCCGCGCATCAGAATTCCCCGCGGACCTCGACGCGCTCGACATAGGCGCGCAACACCTCGGCCCGCTGATGCAAAATTTCAGCGGGGGTTTCCCTCATGCCGCGGAACGCGGGATCGGGCAAATCGTCGCGCGGCACGAACGCCTGCAACACGTGCCGCTTGGCCCCACGCACCCATTCCCCCATGGCCCGCATCTTCTCTGCGTCATGCCAGGCCTCAATCACCGTTGTCCGGAATTCATACTGCCGGGCCTGCTCTTGAATCAGCGCGATGGATCGGCTCACCGCCTCCACATCTGCAAAGCCCACATTCGCGGCATAGTCCCCTGGGGCACACTTCACATCCATGGCGACATAGTCCACCTGCGGCAGCAGCGTCTCCAGCACCGCCGGGCGCGACCCGTTGGTATCCAACTTGATGGTAAAGCCCCAGGCACGCAGTTGCTCCATTAGGTGGGGCAGCCCCGGATGCAATGTGGGCTCGCCGCCCGTCACCACCACGCTCTCGATCCAATTGTTGCGGAATGTCCGGCAGATTTTTTCAACGTCTGCCCAGCTCACTGTCGGCACATCCACCCGCCCCATCAGCGGAGCATTGTGGCAAAAGCCACAGCGAAAATTACACCCTGGCAAAAACATGACCGCCGCCATCCGGCCAGGATAGTCCACCATCGAGGCATCTTGCATGATGCCGAAAACCGGCGATTGTTTGGACCTCGTGGTCATCTCACGGCTGGGTCATAAACGCTGAGGCGTACATTCCCCGCTCGCGTTTCACACCTCTTTGGCCTGCTGCAATACCGCCTCGATCATCCGGGGTGTAATGACCCCCCGGCCCACGGCGGTATAGTCTGTCTGCAGCCCCACCCAGGTGTAGAGCGCGCTGGACCCGCCCGGGGCATCCGCCGCGCCGGGCGCGGGGTTGGCCATTGGCTGGTGTTCGCCGGTGACCGGATTCGCGCGCGAGATGTAAAACCCCGGCACCCGTTGCGGATTGAGACACTCGGCCTCGCAGAATTCCACCAGACCGTTTTCTGTCTCTAGGTCGTGATAGACCTTCTCGAACCCGGCCCATGCGTCCTCCTGCAACAGATCATCCAGCCGCCCATTGAGAGTGTGGCACTTGGGACAGGCGGATTTCCCGAATACATGAATCTGATACGTGTTCGACATGGCTCAGGCCTCCACCGGCTGGCGTGCTGCCACCGGCGCGGGCGCACAGGCCACCGCCGCCACCGTTGGCGTCGGCGGCACCACCGTCCCGCCCTCCACCGCATACCTCCCGCGCTGGCGCGCGGGCAGCTCCCCGCCGCGCTTGCTTTTGTTCCAATTCTGGATTTTGCTGAAGTACCCCACCACCCGCGTCTCGCCCTCCACGTGCACCGATCCGCATTGGGTGCACTGCTCCTGGAGTCCACGCATATTGTGCCCGCAATCCAGACAATAGGTGAACTCGGGCGACAACGTCACCTGCGCCGACTGCGTCCGGAAAAAGGTCTCGCGCATCAGCACCTCGATGGCCCCCGGCGACGGCCGTTCTTCGCCGATAAATGCATGAGTGATGGCGCCGCTCTCGATCAGGCTGTGAAATTTCGCCTGCTGGCGAATGCGTTCGACCAGCGACACCGGCGCATCGGCCGACAAATGAATGCTGTTGGTGTAATAGGCCACATCTTCGTCCCCGCCCTTGACCACCTGCAACGCATCATCGCGATAATAGACCAAGTCGGCCTTCGCCAGCCGCCGGGCCGCGCTTTCCGCGGGCGACTCCTCCAGCGTGAGCTTCATCTTGTGCTTCACCGACAGTTTTTTGCACCGCAAAAACATGTGCGCGATCAACTTCTCGCCCAGACGAAGGGCCTCGGCACTTTCGTGAAACTCCTGGCCGGTCAGGAACTTCACCGCATCGTTCACTCCGATCAGCCCAATGATGTACGTCGCCTTGTCCAGTTCGACATACGGTTTGCCATCGCAAGCCGTCTTGCCGATCTGCCACAGCGGAAAGCCCGGCGCACTCATCATCTCCGCGATGCGCGTGCGCTTCTGCTCGTGCGCCTTGACGGCCATATCGATCATCTTGTCCACCTCGGCCACCAAGCCCTCATAGGTGCGCTGGCCCGCCCGGGCCGCCCGATACATGCACTGGGGAATGTTCACCGTCACGTTCTGAAACCCGCAAAACCGCAGGCTCTCGGGATGACGCAGCATGTAGTTGTCCTCAATCGTCGTGCGCAGGCGGCAGCAAGCCGACAGCGTTACCTCGTCGCGATCAAAGATGAAATAGACCGACCCATTGCGGCTGGCCACTTCACAGGCCCGCTGGTAGATGGCTATCTGCTCCGGATCGCTAAACGTTTCCGCACTGACATGGAAATCGCACTTGGGAAACTCGAACACATGCTCGTTGGCGTCGCCGGCCTCCCAGACCTCCAGCAGGGCGCGAGTCAGCGCGCGGGCTTCTTCCTCGAAATCGCCATAGGTCAGGATGGTATCGCCGCGGGCGACAAGGTCCTGCTGAATGTCCGGGTCATAGGCCTGCCCGTGCCGGGCATCGGCCACTTCACGCAGGACGCACCGCCGTGTGTCGTCCGACTCCGCCAGCCACAGTTCCATCATGGGGTTGCCGTGGGTATCCTTTTCGGGCTGGATGACCTCTTCGAGCCGGACCACCTCCCCATCTGCACGCCGCAGCATGTAGCGACCGCAGGGGCCCACCGCCGGCACCGACTTCAAATAGCTCGGCACGCCCGTGTGGATGTTGAAATCCAGAAAAATCGTCTGCCCGCCGCGCGAAAACGCGTTCTGCGCCGCACCGAAAATCAGCCCCTGGGCAATCTGATAGATTTCCTTGTCGGCCTTGCCGCGCAGATATGGCGCAAACATAATATTGATATAGGCCAATCCCAGCGCCCCCGCATAATTCGCCTGCATCGAGGCCACAAAGGTGTTGAGATGCCCGGTCAGCACATGCGCGCTGCTCGCCGGTGCGCTTTCGTTATTAAGATTGTTCAGCCCCTTCAGCCCGTACTTCTTCACATATTCAACCGAATGCGATGAGCAATAGACGCGGTGGGGATAGCCCAGGTCGTGCAGATGAATCGCCCCGGTGTTGTGCGCGTGCTTCAAGTCCGCCGAAAAAATCGTATCCAGCGCCCACTGCTTGAGCACCAGCTCGGCAATGCCCAATTGCACTGCCTCGGGATTGTTATTGACGATGTTGCTGTTCTCGAGACTCTTGGCATACATCAGCCGGTCCACAAACTGACGCGATACGCCATAGAGCGACAAGTCGCGCAACTGGTGGCGGTAGCCGCGCAGCGACAGCTCATTGTTCAGCAACTCGCGGATCAGCGTGCTGTCCACGCTACGCATCCCGCTGGCGATGATCTGGTTCTCGACCGTCTTGGCAATGTTCAGCGCCACTTCTTCATTCAGATCAGTGTGCTGCACCAACGTATCGATCAGCTCCCGGCGGTCCCACGGCAGCGTGCTGCCCCGGGCCACATCGTCGACCATCAGCATGCTCGCATCCGTCAAATCCACCGGCTTGGCCTCTTCCGCGGCACGCGCCGCAGTGCGCACCCGAATGCGCTCGCGGGCCAACTGGCGATGCTTGCGAAAGCGCTTGTAGGCCGCCACGATCGGCGCGTAGCCCTGCTCCGCCAGCACGATCTCGATCAAGTCCTGTATGTCCTCAATCAGCGGAATCCGCCGCCCCTGTTCATCCGCCGACACATGATATTCGCTGCGCGGATCGTTCAACTGCTGAATCACGATATCCGCCATCTGCTCGGGCATCGTCTCGCCTACTTCCACATGATCCCGGCGCCGCACCTCGTCCGCCGCCCGATAAATCGCCCGAATGATCTTGTCCCGGCTGAAGGGAACAATCAGCCCATCCCGTTTGCGGAATCCATCAAATCCTACTACTGTCGCCTTGCTCATGGCCTATCTTCCTTCCTGCAACCAACCTCATCCGCGACCGGCTTCTTCACCGGACAGCCCCCACCCTGCCAGCTTCCATTGAAGCCCCTTAATCCATCCCCGGCAACCTCCCTGCGACCGAAAAAGGAAAATAGGGCCCTTACCACGATATGTTGTGGCTGTTAATTGTCAATATTACTATAATATGTGGTTTTTTAGTCTGCAATCCATATTTCCAGAACGGGTTAGCCCCAATTTACCCCCCCCCTCCCCATTCCGGTTTGACCTGCTCCCGCGTCCGGTGGCAGAATGCCCATAACAGGGAGTGATGACGATGAATATCGATAAAGGTGCGGTTTGGGTCCCCTTTAACCTCATGGAACGCTTCATGCGCGACGTCTTCATTGGCCTGGGCTCGCCCAAAGCCGATGCCGCTATCTGCGCCAGCGTCTTGCTCAAGGCCGACCAGCTCGGGTTTGACTCCCACGGCATTTCCCGGCTCAAACCCATCTATTATGACCGCATCCGGGCGGGCATCCAACGGCCCGCCGCACCCATTCGCACCCTGCGCAACCGCGGGGCCACCGCCGTTCTCGATGGCGGCAACGGGATGGGACACGTCGTGGCCCACAAGGCCATGAGCCTGGCCATTCAGAAAGCCAAAAAACACGGGCTGGGCATGGTCGCGGTACGCCACTCCACGCACTTTGGCATTGCCGGCTATTATCCCCTCATGGCGGTGAAGGCCGGCATGATCGGCATCTGCGGTACCAATGCCCGCCCCTCCATTGCCCCCACGTTCGGCATCGAAAACATGCTCGGCACCAATCCGCTGACCTTCGCCATGCCCACCGACGAACAATTTCCGTTTCTGCTCGATTGTGCAACCTCGATTGTCCAGCGCGGCAAAGTCGAACTCCATGCCAAACTGAACCAGCCTCTGCCCCACGGGTGGGTCGTGGCGCACGACGGAACCTCCCAGACCGATCCCCACGCGGTCTTGGCCGATCTCGTCGCGGGGTCAGCCGCCCTGCTGCCACTCGGCGGCGCGGGCGAAGACTTTGCCGGTTACAAAGGCTATGGTTATGCCACGGTCGTTGAAATCCTTTCCGCGGCCCTCCAGCAAGGTGCCTTCCTGCACCTGCTCAGCGGCATCGACAAAAAAGGCGCGCAAATCCCCTATCCCCTCGGGCATTTCTTCATCGCCATCGATATCGAGCATTTCACGCCCCTCGCTATTTTTCAGAAAATTGCCGGCACCATCCTGCGCCAGCTCCGTGCCTCGAAAAAAGCGCCCGGCCAGAAACGCATCTATACCGCAGGCGAAAAAGAATATCTCACCTGGCAGGAACGCCAAAAAAAGGGCATCCCCGTCAACCGCCAAACCCAGCAGGAAATGCTCGCCATGCGCGACGAACTGGGACTGAAAAAATACAAATTTTCTTTCGATAAGCCCCCCAAACGCCGCTCAAAAAAAACATAATCCGCCTCGCGCTATTCTGTTTCCCTGAATCTCCCCACCGGGGCAATAGTACGCGGTTATTATAATAACCGCGTTATTTAAAAAGCCTCCTAAACATAGCTAAAATAAGATATATAATATTTTCCCTCATATTGTTGTAGATATTATCTCTATCAAGTAAAGTGCGCGGTTATTATAATAACCGCGCACTCGGCGATAGCAGGAAAAGGGAGAGAATTGTGTGAGTCGGAACCGTTCTGGCTACCGCTTGGGAGCGGCGTGGTCCGGTTTGGGTTCCGGGATATCCTGTGGTGGAAAATCAAAGTTAGTCTCGAACAGCTCGACGAGCCGGTCCGCCACCTGCGTTTCGTTCTCCCCGTCGACCCCAATTTTGACCGTACTGCCCTGATGCAATTCCAAGGATAGCAGTTGCATCACAGAACTCACATCACACGAACCGTGGCCGTTTGAAATCCGGATATTCCCAGGATACTCCAGGAATTCCTTGACGATCAAGGCCGATGGGCGGCAGTGAATGCCCTGAGAATTGGCTATAATGGTTTCGCGTGTTTGCATGGTTTAAATTGCAAAATGGCAGATACAGCCACAGTATGGGCATTGCTGTCGAGTTAAAATCCGATTAAGATGCCTCGCCATTCATTTCAAAACAGCTCCACCACATAGGCAATGGCCTCGCCAATCATGTTTCGTACGCCCTCTGAACAGCTCCACCAGTCATGATGATTGTATGCGGTCGGCGTCAGAGCCACGCTTCCCACCGCGACGCCGTCACCAAATACTTGTTGAAAAGTCCGCCAGCTTCGGCGGGTATGGGGCCCTTCGCTGGCCAGATTAAAGGCTCCCCGCTCCAGATTGAGTTCTGCCTTCAGGGCCCGCGCCGAGGCTCGGGTGCGACCTCGGCGCACTTTGTCTGCCGGAACGGCCTGCAGGTCAAATTGGCCCCCCAAGTCCAAGGCCTCCATTCGGGCTTTGGTCATTTCCGGCAGGGAATTCCACGCCACCAAATAGCTGCCGACGGCAATGGGTCCACCCGTCAAATAAATCTGTTCCACCCCATTCGACGCGGCCCAGCCAACCGCCTGCTCCAGCACATCGTCATCCAACCAGCCCTCGATCACAAGAAGGTCCGACACCACGGGGGCATGCCGCGCCAGAAACGGATACGCCCCCCAGAACAGCCACCCCGCCAGCAGCAGCAGCAGCACCAGCACCAACAAACCGCAGCCCGTGCCGCGTTTCTGGAAAAGCCTCATGACAACTTATGCTGGCGTGGGGGCAAGCGCCGTGGGGGCATATCGCCGGGAGCATTTTTCAGGTCCGGCACCTGCATCATCTTGCCGCAAATCGGGCACTCGATCATCTCACCGAACAGCTCTCGCCCGGCATCGATGTGCTGGCCACAGTCTGGACAAGCAAACTTTATCCCGAGCACATCCTTGCGCAATACTCTCCACGGTTTCATGGCTGTATTATGCCCTGATTCTCGCTCCCAGTTCAATTTTAATCGGCGGCAAGCGATACACACACGGAAACGCGCCCTTTTATCATTGACCTGACACGGGCATCTCGTACTCTTGCTTTATGTTCATATCATGTTCACGCACCTTTCGAATGATCTACGCCGGGTTGGCCTTGCTGGTTCTGGCCTGTAGCGCCCCGCATCACGCCCTGGCCGCCAAGAAATGGCGCGAATATACGGGGTGCCGCCTCATCCCCCATTCCGGCAACGATGGCGACAGCTTTCACGTCAAACCCAGCAACAGAAAAAGCCGCTATCTCTTCCGCCTCTACTTCGTGGACACCCCCGAATCGGAAAAATCCCTCCCTGAGCGCCTCCAGGAACAGGCCGACTATTTCGGCATCGCCGACATCAAAGACATCGTCAAACTCGGCAAGGAAGCCACAAAATTTACGGAACAATTTCTTGCGGATGGCAATTTTACTGTTCACTCCCGCCTATCAGATGCCCTGGGCCGCTCCTCCAAAGACCGCAACTATGGCATGATTCTGTCCGCTGACGGGCGCGATCTGGGCTACGAGCTGGTCCGCAACGGCCTCGCCCGGATTCATGGCATGCCTACAAATTTGAGTGATCTTGATGCCTACAAGCGCTCTTCCGCCAACTGGCAAAAGTACTTACGCGGCGCGGAAGCCCAAGCCAAGAATGAAAAACTCGGTGGCTGGGCCTATGCCAGTCCCACCTCACGCTTGGATGCCCTCTTTGCGCCGCGTGAAGTCGAAGAACAGGATGTCGTGCTCAGCCGCACCATTAGCATCTATCCCACTGATCCCTCGCAAACCCGCCCGATTGGCCGCCTGAATCCCGGTGTCACCGTGCATGTCATCAAGGGTATCAGTCCCGACCGCGCCCAGGTGAAATTCACCACCTCCAACGGCAAAACCTACGAAGGTTCCGCTCGTTTTATCGATCTCGGCCTCTAGCCTGCATTATTCATCAACATGGATAAAAACGCCGTACCATAATGCAGCGTAGTTTGATATGGACAACCGCACAAAAAGTCAGTTTTCATCCATGTTGACCAAGGGCGCGACGATTCCAGCCCATCTGCTTTGTTGCGCGGGGGTTCGCAGTATGCCTATACGGCTTCACTCTCCCGACACTCTGGGAGAGGTCGGGACATCTGGGCCGGACTTGTCGCGTGAATAATCCAGGCTAGTCCGGGTTAACCGGACAATTTTTGCCGCACTATGTCCACGGCCACGCTGCGCGTATGCGCCAGCGCGCCCGGTTTGTCCACGGTCACCCGCACCGCCTGCACGCCATCATGGGTCATGCAGGCCTCGGCCACTCCGGCAGCCAGCGCTTCAATCAACCGGTACTTCCCCTTTTTCGCCACTGCGATCGCGGCCTCTTCGATGAGTTCATAGCTCAGCGCGTCGGCCAGCTCATCGGATTTGCCCGCCCGCCGCGTGTCACAGGCCACCGCGATATCCACCCGAACCCGCCGTGTCCTCCGGCGCTCTTCCGGATACACCCCCAGCACGCAACGCAGCTCCAAGCCGCGCAGATGAATCCAATCCATTTGTTGTCCGCTCGTTTGACCAAGCGTGGCCTCAAATTTTCGGTGGGCGGGGGTTTTCATTTCACACGGAGTCTACCTCTCTTCCGCCCCGGACCGCAATCTTCACAATACCCGTTTCCTCGGCACCGGCGACGGTGTGGCCTTGTCGCGCAGGGGGACCGTTATAAGCAAAGGGGCGCATCTGCGATTCGGTGCAACTGTCCTGGCACGGGTTCCAATCCCGGCTCACCGGGGACGGTTCGCCCTACCCCATGCGATGTTGTGCGCCACCGGTAGGGCGAATCGTCACGATGAGCCATTCCTGCACCCAATCGCGGATGCGCCCTAAGCAAAGGGACTTGCCCAGCGCACTCGCATTGATTAGGTTTCTTGCATTAAGGAGCCCCGCCATGAGTACTACAACGGCAACCCGAGAACAATGGAGCGGCCCATTGGGATTCATCCTGGCGGCAGCCGGTTCCGCCGTCGGGCTCGGCAATATTTGGAAGTTCCCTTACATCGTCGGCGAGAATGGCGGGGGCGCCTTCGTTATCGTCTATCTGCTCTGTATTGCGGTCATCGGCGCCCCGGTCATGATGTGCGAGTTTGCGCTGGGCCGGCATACTCAGCGTAATCCTGTCGGTGCCTTCAAAGCCCTGTCGCCCAAATCCTCGATCCTGGCCCATCTCGTCGGCCTGGGGGTTCTACTCTCCGGCATCTTCCTGCTGCTGTTCCGCTGCTGGGGCTGGGGGGCGCTTCTTATCGGCCTGGGCCTGCTGATCATCCGCCACGGCTGGGTACTGGTCGGTGTCATGGGGGTCGTCGCCGGCTTCACCATCCTTGCCTTCTACAGCGTTGTCGCGGGCTGGACCCTCGGTTATGTGTGGAAAGCCATCAGCGGCCAACTTGCCTTTACCGAAGTGGCCGCCGCCAAGACCCATTTTGGGCATTTCATACAAAACCCCGCCTGGGCGCTTGGCTGCCACTTCACCTTCATGCTGCTGTGTGTCCTCATCGTCTACCGGGGTATTACCGCGGGCATCGAACGCTGGTCTAAAATTCTCATGCCGCTTCTGGTCCTGATTATTCTGGCGCTCATCATCCGCAGCCTCACCCTCCCGAATGCCATGGTGGGCGTTCGTTTTTACCTCACCCCCGACTTCTCTAAAATCAACACGGACAGCGTCCTCATCGCCCTGGGCCAAGCCTTTTTCTCGCTCAGCCTCGGGATGGGCGCCATGATGACCTACGGCAGCTATCTCGACCGCAAAGCCAACCTCTTCACGTCCACCCTCTCCGTGGTCGGGCTCGACACCCTCATTGCACTCATCGCCGGCCTGGCGATTTTTCCCGCTGTCTTCGCACAAGGATTCAACCCCGATGCCGGCCCCGGGCTCGTCTTCCAGGTTCTGCCCACCGTCTTCAACCAAATCCCCCTGGGCGCGTTCTGGGCATTCCTATTCTTTGTTCTGCTACTCATCGCCGCGCTGACCTCCGGCATCAGCCTGCTCGAAGTCGCCACGGCCTACTTCGTGGATGAACGCGGCTGGCCGCGCCGTCGCGCCGTGGTGGTTGTCGGGGGCGCCATCTTCATTCTCGGCAGCCTTTGCGCCATCAGCGTGTCCGACTGGGCGCGCCTCGAATGGATACACACCGGGCTGGTACAGATTTTCGGCACCACCAAGGCCTCCTTTTTCGACACGATCGACAATCTCTCTTCCAACTGGTTCCTGCCCCTTGGCGGCCTGTTCATCTCGCTCTTTACCGGCTGGATTTGGGGCACGAAGTATGCCCTCGACGAAATCCGCCATGGCTCCAGCAACTTTGGCGATGTCCACCTCATTAGTCTTATCGCCGGCCTCAAAGACGACCCCTCTCACAACGCCAGCGTCCATGTCGTGACCCTGGCCTCGCTCTGGGGCATCTTCATCCGTTTCATCTCGCCCGTCGCCGTGCTGATCGCCTTCCTTCATACCATTGGCTGGCTCGGCTGACGGGGGGGGCTGTCTATTTACTTTCCCGGACAGCAATCGTTGCGGGAGAGAGGCCCGGAGATACAGGAAGAAACTGGCGGCCCGCCCACGTAATCAGGAAGGCCCCAAGCGGTGCGGTCAGCAGAATGCTCAAAACCGCAATCGCGAGAATCAGTTGGCCGGGCGCGGTGCCCATGCCGGCGGCGGCCATGGCAAACAGCGGAACACTGCCGATGGCCGCTTGGACGGTGGCTTTGGGCAGATAAGATACACCGATAAAGACCCGTTCCTTGGGGTTGAAGTCGCTGTTCAGCAGACAAAGCTGCACACCGATGGAACGCCCCACGAGACCCAACAGAATGATGCCGACCCCCGCCAACCCGGCCTGCCAGGCGACCCCGATATCCACCTGGGCCCCAACCAGTGTAAACAACAGCAATTGTGCAAAAATCCAAAACTTGCCCAGCTTCGACGATATCTCGTGAGCGATGTGCTCGTCCTTTTCCAGAATGATAAACCCGATGGCCATCAGCGCCAGCAACGCAGAATAGGGAACGACGTGTTCGATACGGTCCTGCAGATTCAGAAGCATCACGGCCAGGCCCAGCAAAATCAGCATGCGCTTCGTTGCGCGTGGATTGAACCGTTTGAAAAACCAGAACAGGGCCAGGCCCAGCAGCAGCCCCGAGCCAATGCCCAGCACCAGCGAAACCGGAATGCGAGCCAGACTCACTATCAGGTTCTCAGCCTGACCGACATACATGCCGACAAACGCGGTGCACAGAACAATGGCTACCGCATCGTCAACCGAGGCCCCCGCGAGCACCAGTGTCGGGGCGCCTTTGTCAGTGCCCCTGCCCTCCTCGATGAACTGAATCATCAGGGGCACCACCACAGCCGGGGACACGGCCGCCAGTACACTCCCAAGCATGGCAGCTTCCAAATAGGACAGAGGGAGCAGAAGGGGGCCGATGGCTGTAATAACGGCCACCTCGCAGATACAGGGGACGAATGACATCACAACGGCCCGGGGTCCGACTTTGGCCAGCGTCTCCCGACTGATTTCAAAGCCTGCCCGCAGCAAAATAACAATCAGGGCCAGCAGACGGAGCTGCTGCGACACCCGGATGATCTCCGGATTCAGCAGATTCAATGCATAGGGACCGACCACGACCCCCATCAGCAGAAGACCGATCAGCCCCGGCATCTTCAGGGCTCGAAAAGCCCAATCCACAACCAATCCCAATAAAAGTAGTTCGGCAATACCCAACAGCATGGTGCGCTCCTTCGGTCGTCGGCCAGAACGGGACCAGACAGCATCCGAAACCAGTCCACCCGTTTCGTTATATCAAGGAGGCGTCATCAGCTATATGCGGTTCGCCTGAGACAGGCCGGCAGACACCATTGCCGTGTGCGAATGAATGTAATAGCTGGTCTGAAAACTTCAAGCGGTATCTGTCCGTCGGGATTCGCGATTCCCGTGTTGACGGCTGAATGGGCCCTCTGTTCGCTTCGCTCCATGCCATCGGCATGGCCCGCCCGCAGTCGCCCCGTGTTGCAAGACATTATGGAATTCCCGCTGCAACCCATCAACACCATTGGGTGTTTTCCGTGCTTTTCACTGAGACATGGATACCCTACCGTTCTCTTTCCTATGTTGCCCATCTATGACATTCGAGAGGAGCTGACGGCTGCGCTGAAACGGTCGCGGCGGATCATTCTGACCGCGCCGACGGGGTCGGGCAAATCCACACAGGTGCCACAGATGCTGGCGGACATGGGAATTCTGGACGGCGGCAAGGTCGTGATTCTGCAGCCGCGGCGACTGGCAACGCGATTGCTGGCGGCACGGGTCGCCGAAGAGCGCAACACACGCCTCGGAGATGAGGTGGGCTACCAGATTCGGATGGAATCGGTCTGCGGCCCCAAGACGCGCATCCATTTCGAGACCGAGGGTATTCTGCTGCGGCAGATGCTGTCGGAGCCAGACCTGCCCAGCATCTCGGCGATTCTGTTCGATGAATTCCATGAGCGCCATGTCTACGGCGATGTGACACTGGCGCAGGCCCTGCGCCTCCAGCAAACCACACGGCCAGACCTGATTTTAATCGTGATGTCGGCGACACTGGACACGCGCCTGCTTCAGCCCTACATGGAACCGTGCGACGTGATTCGCTCTGAAGGGCGGGCCTTCCCCGTCGAAGTCGAGCATATCGCGAAGCCGCTGCATCCGGTTCACGACACCCCCTGGGATGCCGCCGCTGCCGCCTATGAGACGGCCACGCGCGATGGACACAATCCCGGCGACACCCTGATCTTCATGCCGGGCAGCTATGAAATCCAGCGCACGATCAATGCCCTGCGCAACTGCAGCGCCGCCAAGGGGGCCCTGCTGCTTCCCCTGCACGGGGAACTGCCGCCGCGCGACCAGGATGCCGCTGTCGCGCGCTATGACCAGAAAAAGATTGTGGTGGCCACGAATGTCGCCGAAACCTCGCTGACCATTGACGGTATCCGGCTGGTGATTGATGCCGGACTGGCGCGGGTCGCGCGGTTCGATCCCTGGCGCGGCATCAACACACTGCTCATAGAACATGTTTCTCATGCTTCGGCCGACCAGCGGGCAGGACGCGCGGGACGCACGGCACCGGGTCATGCCATCCGCCTGTGGACGGACTACGAGCACGCCGGACGCGCCACCCATGACCTGCCCGAAATCAAACGCGTGGACCCGTCGGACATCATCCTGACGCTGAAAGCGCTGGGGGTGAAAGAGAGTGAGGATTTCAACTGGCTGGAAGCCCCCGAACCCCGGGCCCTCGAGCGCGCGCTGACCCTGCTGCGCGACCTGGGGGCGCTCGATGGTGATGGCGCACCTACGCCGGTGGGATTGCGCATGCTGTCCTTCCCCGTTCATCCGCGCTATGCGCGTATGCTCCTCGCCGCTGCCGAGCGCGGTGCCGTCCGCCCCATTGCGCTGATCGCCGCGATAGCACAGGGCCGCCCCATTCTGGTGCGCAAGGCCGGGAAACAGGCCGCGGAAGACCGCCGCGACACGCTGGGCGACAGCGGCGGGTCGGACCTGCTGCTCCTGATGCGCGCGTGGAATTATGCGCGGCACCATCGTTTTGATCTGAACCAATGTCGCAAACTCGGCATCCATGCGGCGGCGGCCCGCCAGGTCGGGCCACTCTGGGAGAGCTTTCTGCGTATCGCTGAACGCCAGGGCCTCCCCATTGAATCCTCCCCGCCCGACGATGAAGAAATAGCTAAGTGCGTGCTCACCGGATTCTCCGACCAGGTCGCGCGTCGGCTCGATCGCGGCACCCTGCGCTGCGATCTGGTTCACAAACGGCGCGGTGAACTCGCCCGGGAATCGATTGCCGATGAAGCCTCGCTACTGGTGGCAAATGAAATCAATGAAATCGGGCGCGGCGACGGCGAGGTCAATGTCCTGCTGACCCAGGCCACCGCCATCCAAGAGGAGTGGCTGCGGGAACTGTTCCCGGATGATTTTTCCGAGCGCACCACCGTCGAGTGGGACGCGGCGGGAAAGCGCGTCATTGCCCACCGCGACATCGTCTTCCGCGATCTGGCGTTATCCTCGCAACCGCTGGACCCGCCCCCGGCGGAAGAAGCCGCGCGCCTCCTTGCCCGTGCCGTTCTTGCTGGCGACTGTCCGCTCAAACAGTGGAACCGCGCGGTCGACCAGTGGATCGCCCGCGTCAATTTTCTCGCCCAGGCCTGCCCCGACTGGGAACTGCCATCCTACGGCGATGCTGAACGCGAACTGGTCATCCAGCAAATCTGCCACGGAGCCGTCTCCGCCAAGGCCGTCAAGGACCGCCCCGTCTTGCCTGCCGTCAAATCCCTGCTCTCCCCCGCCCACATTGCCCTCGTGGACCAATACATGCCCGAACGCGTGGTGCTCTCCAACGGACGCAAGGTTAAGGTGCAGTACGCCGGCACAACGGAACCCTATATCTCGGCCCGCATCCAGGAACTCTTCGGCGTCGAGTCGCTGCCCGCCCTCGCCGCCGGACGCCTCCCGCTCGTGCTCCACATCCTCGCCCCCAGCCATCGCCCGGTCCAGATCACCAAAGACCTCCCCGGCTTCTGGCGCGACCACTACCCGCGGGTGAAGCAAGAGATGCACCGCAAATACCCCAAGCACGAATGGCGGTAATGCCAAACCGACCCTTGTTGGCCACCCTTACACGGGTGGCGAAAGTCGTCGGGGATCGCCGGGGGTGCAACCCCGGCCTACATGGATGCCAAACCGGACATTGTAGGCCACCCTTACACGGGTGGCGGGAATTGCCGGAGATCGCCGGGGGTGTAACCCCGGCCCACATGGATACCAAATCAACCCTTGTTGGCCACCCTTACACGGGTGGCGAAAGTCGTCGGGGAACCGCCGGGGGTGTAACCCCGGCCTACATGGATGTTAAACCGGACCTTGTCGGCCACCCTTACACGGGTGGCGGAAGTCGTTGGGGGTGCATGAATGCCAAATCAACCCTTGTCGGCCACCCTTACACGGGTGGCGAAAGGCCTCTGGCAAATCTGGTTTCAGCCTCATGTCTTCCACGGTATCAATGATTTCATTGTGCGGCGGGCTTTATGCCGCCACGGAGCGGAATAAACATAATTGACCATCAGCCCGCATGATTCCGACAGTCCTCGCGGAGACGTATTCGCCCCGAAACACATCCCGGCATGGGTCACGGTGGCGCCGTTGCTGATATGGAAATTGGCGACGGGGTTGAGGGGTTTGCCCCGCTTGCCCTTCTCTTTGACCACATAAAAGTAGGCCAGCTCGAGCAACGGTTTTTTCAACCACTGGACATAGCGCGAATCCTCGATCCACTCTGTTCCCGAAAAGAGGTCCAACAGGACCTCGGACACATCCGTCGCCTGCGTCCCGGTTTGTTCCGAAAAGTATTTCAGCAAGGCGTTGCGGTTTTTTGTGGGGAACAGGTTTTCCACCTCTTCTTTTTTCATCGCAAATCGCTGGTCATCTCCCTGGAGAATGCGCTTGAGATAGCGTTCCCAGAATCCCGGGATGGGGCTCAGCGTGGCGAAAGTCTCGATGTGCGGATGAGTTTTGCGGATGAGGTCCACCACTTGGAAGATGAGAAGCTTGCCAAGGCCCAGGCCCGCCAAGCCGTTTTGCGCATTATTAATGGAGTAAAATATGGCGGTGTCCGGCTGGGCGCCCCGCTTGAGTTGTTTGCTTTTCGGACCCAGGATATCTTGAATGGAATGCGTGATGCCCCGCGTGAGAGCCACTTCGATAAAAATCACCATCTCGCCCGGCATGGACTGATGAAAGAGAGCAAAACATAGGCGGTCCGCGCCGAGGCGGTCGCCCATTTCGTCAATATTCGACATGGGATGAACCAGGTCGTGATCCTTGAGAAAGCGAATATGGCGGAACGAGGACTCCATGGTGATCTGCTGCAAGAACAGAAATCCCTGTTGGAACCACATGTTGAACAATTGCGCGATGTCCTGATCCAGGAGCCGTAATTCTTCCGCGCCATGGCGTGCCGCCGTCAGGGCATCCACCCGCATATCCAGTAGAAACTTCACCCCGCCCCTGAAGTTGACGAAGTGATTGAAGGCTCTGACTCGCGGCGACTCCAGCGCCTGGCGGAGTTCAGCCAATTGAGTTCCCCAGGCCAGTGTGTCCGACTCTTGCCCCGCGATCAGGGCGTGCAGACCCGATTCGATGTCGTACCTCCGAACTTCCATCTCCCGAAGAATCGCGGTGAAAAATATCGCGCGTTCGCTCTGTGGCAATTGATTGTACTGCTCGCGGAAGTCCGTCATCAGCCTTTCCGTCGGCTCTGAGTCGGTGGCGATCTGGCGCAAGAGGTCCACAAGCTGGCGCACCTCTTTCGATAAGGTGTTGTGCGCCGCGGTGGTTTCGTTGGAATCGGTCTTCATCGACGGCTCTCCAGCTAGGTTCCGCAAGGGGCGCGGAACATGTTTTTCTACTCGGGCTCCTGCACCCGACCATCTTGCGCTATCTCTCGCTGGATTTCAACCCCCCCTTTGGGGTCAGCCCTTGAATCTTGAATCTTGAATTTGCCCCTCGCGCCTTACCGTCTCAGGAGGCGAATTCGAGCCACGCACGACTGGGGTGACACGAGGCGGCCACCGTCGCCCCCCCCCCCCCCCCCCATTCAATCTCGCACCATTTCCGCATACGTGAACATGTTATCGATGCAGCGCAAGGCTCCGGCGCGAACATCGGGGGAAATCTCGATGATGTCCTCCGGTTCCGGGTGCACCAACACTCGGCGCACATCGTCCAGCGAATTCGATTTCATGTATTTGCACTCGAAGCACGGCCCGATAAAGGTCTTCCCCGGCATATCCACCTGCGCCCGCCCCGCCAACCCGCACTCCGTCAGCAGCAGGTACGCGCTCCCGGTTTGGTCGGCCTGCATATAGTCCATCAGCCCGCTTGTGCTGGCCACGAAGTCGGACTGCTCAATGATATCCCGGGTGCACTCCGGATGGCTCAAAACCTTGAGCCCGGGATGCTGCGCCTGCAGACGCCGGACTCGTTCTGCGTCGTATTCCGCATGAACATAGCAAGTCCCGTCGTACAGGCGGATATCCTTTGCCACCCCGCGCCGCTTCATTTCGTCCTGCACGTTCTCGCCCATCAGCTTGTCGGGCAGAAAATAGATTTGATCCGACGGGATTCGCTGCACGATATCGTAGACGTTCGAGCTCGTGACGCACACATCGCACTCCGCCTTCACCTCGGCCGAGGTATTGATGTAGCACACGAAGGTGAAACCGGGATGCTCCGCCTTCAGGCGCCGCACATCCTCCGCCGTGATGCTGTCGGCCAGCGAACATCCGCTCAGGCGGCTGGGAATCCGCACCTCCTTGTCCGGGTTCAGCACCTTCGCTGTCTCCGCCATGAAGCGCACGGCCACGAAAACGATCACGTCTGCGGTCGTCGCCTTCGCATCTTTGCTCAACTGGTACGAATCCCCCACAAAATCGCTCACGCCATAGATGATTTCTGGATGCACATAGGAATGGGCCAGGATCACCGCATTCTTTTCCTGTTTGAGTCGCTTGATCTCATCGACCCGCGGTGCCATCTGCCGACAGCGCTCCAGGGAGTAGGGCCCTGAGGTTCCGGACTCCACGTTCTTCAGTTTTTCGTACAATTTTTCTGCCGTGCTCATATCGCCACTTCCGCTTGTCTTCAGGTCTGTTTGTGCTAGCGCTTATAGTATGCCCCATTTTAGCCCATTTTGCAGGTAAATAGTTTCCTCGCCCCTCATTTCCTCCCTCATTTCCCGCTTTTTAGCCCCAAAATAGGGATTTTGCCCCATTTTGGCTTAAATGGAGCATTTTCCCTGTTGTTTTGTCCGATTTTTCGATTTTTCACCCCAAAACCATCAAAATCGTTCTAAAATCGGTCCAAAACGGCAATATCAGCCAAAAGCGGCCTATAATTCACCCTGCCGGCGGCGAAAAGCGCGAGTTTATGCCTCTGCCATACGCTGCAGATACTGGTCCAGAATGACGCTGGCGGCTTTCCAGCCGCACTTGAGCTTACCCATATCCAGCAGCAGCTCGGTCATCTCATGCAGCAACTGCTGACGTTCCGGGCCTTCGAGGGTTTGCATGCGCTGGCTGATGCCAGTGCGCTGCGTTTCGAGATGCCGACGCCAGATGCGCACGACCAAATCCTGAGCGGCCTTCACTCCGTTTTCGTCTTCTTCCCGGCCCCCAATTTTACACGGCGCATTGGCAATTTTGGCCGCCAGCGCCTTGCAGTCGTCGCTGGCCTCATCCAAGGCGGGTATCAGTTCTTCTTCTTCCTCGGCCAAAATCTGAATAATGGTCCGACAGTCGGGGTCTGAAATCAACGGATAGGGCAGCCAGCGCCGGACAAATGCCGCGCCTTGTTCGTGGCCGTCGGAACACAGGAGAATGGCCAGTTCCACTTCGTCGACGGGATGGTGGGGCCCTGTCGCGGGAGGGGCGAGGGCGTCCGCCCCCGCCGATGAGACCGGGCGACGTTTCAAACGCTGGGCGCGGCGCAAATCCTCACGCAGGGCACTGTAGCCCACTTGGAGTCCGGCCGCCGCCTCGCGCAGCATCTGTTCGGCCTGCACGGCCCCCTGGGCATGGGTCGCCAACTTCAACACCGCGCGGGTCGCGCGCAGCATGCCTTCTTGCGACTCCAAATCGCCGCGTTCTTTGAACAGTCCCACCAGAAAGTTCATGGGGCTGCAAGCGTTCGCCAGCACGGCGGCAAACGCCTCCGGGCCCGCCTGTAAAATCAGCGCATCGGGATCCTGGCCCACGGGCAGGGTGGCAAGAGAAACGGCTAATCCTTCTTCTATCAACAGTTCTGCCGTGCGCAAGGCGGCCTTTCGACCCGCGGAATCGGCATCGAGCACCACCACCACATGGTCGGCGTAGCGCTTGAGCAGGCGGGCATGTTCTTCCGTAATGGCGGTCCCTTGCGACGCCACCGCCGTGGGGAATCCGCCCAGATGACAGCGAATACAATCGATCTGCCCCTCCACCAGCAGGACCTTGCGCTGATCCAAAATATCCCGTTTGCCCTTGTCGAGTCCAAACAAGATTTTGCTTTTACGAAATACGGGGGTCTCGGGCGTGTTGACATACTTGCCGCCGGTCTTCTCATCAGGCTTCAAGATACGCCCGCTGAAACCGACCGCCCGCCCCAGTTCGTCGCGAATCGTAAACATGACCCGCCCGCGGAAGCGGTCGTAGAGATTGCCTTTATCGCTGGCCAACACCAGTCCGGCGGCCTCCAACACCTTCATGCGGGCACTGTCCCGCCCCCCCGCTTTGTCCGCGAGAAACCCCCAGCCATCCGGCGCATAGCCAATGCCCCATTCTTTCCAGGCGTCGAGGTCCAGCGTGCGGCCGCGCAAATATGCGCGTGCCGCCTCGGCCTCGGAGCTTTGCAATAGTTCTTTGTGGAAGCGGGCGGCGGCGTCTTCATTCGCCTTGAATAGCTCATCTTTCGCCGGCCCATCCGATTTCGATCGAGCGCCGCCTTCATCGAATTCCAGCACCACCCCCGCCCGCGAAGCCATCAGGCGCAGAGCCGTTGGAAAATCCACATTTTCGTAAAGCATCACAAACTTGAAAACGTCGCCGCCCACCCCACAACCAAAGCAATGAAACGCCTGACGAGCCGAATTGACAGTGAAGGAGGGCGTCTTTTCCTTATGGAAAGGGCATAGCGCCTTGGCTGACGCCCCGGCGCGCTTCACTTGGATATACGACCCGATAACGTCGACAATATCCAGGGAACTGCGAATCCGATCAATGACGTCCTTGGAGACTATCCCCGCCATGACCGCCCTACTCCGCCGGCCAGTCCGGCACAAATCCCGCGTCATCCTCCGCAGGCGCCACCGGCGGCGGCATCACGGCATGGGGCAACTCCACACCGACGGGAATTTCGGCCTGGATCATCTCCACCTTCTGCGCCACCACATTATAGCTTTCCACCAGATGCGGCAGCACCACGGGCCCCGTTTGCGAAGCGTGAATCTGGCGCTGGATCCACGCCGAGGGCACAAAATACACGGCCAGCATCAGCAGCAGGTAAATGGCTCCGCGGCGAAACAGGCCCGCCAGTAGGCCCCCGACCCGCTCGACCGGCCCCTTGAATGAAAACGTCATCAGGGACCCCAGACCGATCCGCAGCGCCCGCATGCCATAAAGCGAGAGGGTGACCAACACCACCACGGCAACCAGCCGCGTGATTTCAGGGTTCCAGGCCCAGCGGGCACAGATCCAGGCCGAGACCGGTTCATAAAACAGCCAGGTCACCACCACGGCCACCACCATCCCGATCAACATGGCCAATTCATGCGAGAGCCCCCGTACCGCCCCCATCGCCGCGCCGTAGAGCAAGGCCGCCAATAAGAGCCAATCCACCCAATTCAATGTTGCCCAGTCCATGCGCGTCTCCTTTCCGTGATGAGTGGGTCAGGCGATCTCCGCCCCGGAAGAAAGGTCCACATCGATCTCACAGCCCAGCATGATACTCTCATCGAACAGAAACCGCCCCGAAAACGGACGGCCCTCCAGCACCAGAGGATACCACAACCGGTCGTCGGCCCACATCTGGCTGTAGGGCATTTCGCGCTCATCCACCCACAGCGGAATGGCCTCGGTCGTCTCGGTGGGAATGCCTTCGTAGGATGCCGCCGTATACACGTGGCAGCGCAGCGAATAGCCATTCGTGAATTCAAACGCCAATTCGCCCGCTTTTTGGACCCCGATAGGCGTGACATGCAGCTCCTCCTGAATCTCCCGGATCGCGCCCTCCTCGGGTGATTCGCCGGGTTCCACCCGTCCGCCGGGGGCATTAATCAGCCCCGCCCCCATCCCCAGGAGCTTACGGATCAGCAGCACCATCCCATCCATGCGCACAAACATCAGCGTGGCCGTCTCGCGCGGCACCCACGTCGACCAATCCATCTGCGTAAACTTTACATTACTCCTCATGATTAGTCCGTAATCTAACACGGAGCCCCCCTCGCGGGAAGCAAAAGCCCCCCGCAGCAAGAAAGGCAGGGAAATTCCAGAATATCCAGCCCAACTCGGACATCCCCAAAGGTCGTCCCGCCAAGCCCAGACCGAATGCGTAACCGTTTTCGCGCATAATAACCGCTTATTATAATAAGCGGTTATTTCGACTGAGTACTCATCCTAAAGATGCCGCGGATATCATCATCCATCACACCCTACATGTCCTCAAACTTCATGGTAATCATTTCTATCAAGCTCTCGCAGAACGAATAAAAGCGGACCATAAAATCTAGGGCCGAAGACATAATTGTCTTTAGATTTAAAAACCGCTTATTATAATAAGCGGTTATTTCAACTGAAGGATGATACTGAAAATGCGAAGAAAGACGGTATCTCCCATTCTGTTCCCTACATGCCACGCTAGCCGGGACGCCTCCCGACATGTCACCCTCCCCCCCCCTGAAAGAGGCCCAACCTATTGCACGCGTTGGATGAAATCGCCGGTGCGGGTATCCACGCGAACGTGTTCGCCCGGTGACATATATTCGGGCACCTGGATCACCAGTCCTGTCTCGAGGGTGGCAGCCTTGGTTCGTGCCGTCACACTGGCACCGCGCATCGAGGGCGCGCATTCTGCAATGCTCAACTCCACCGCATCCGGCATCTGAATGCACACCACCCGGCCGCTTTGCAACAGAGCCTTGATGCCCTCCATCCCATCCACCAGATAGGGAACGGCCTCCTCAATGTCGTTTTCCATCAGCTCGTATGGGGTGTAATCCTCCAAATCCATGAAGGTAAATCGCTCGCCCTCACGATAGCTATACGACACCATGCGCGTCTCGAAATCGGATTCTTTCAGCGGGTCATCCCCCTTGAGCGTCTGGTCCAATTTGGCACGCGTGCGCACATTGCGAAACCGCACCTTGTACAGCGTGGCAGCCCCGCGTGCCGACGGCGATTGCGTTCGCAAGTGCTCGACTACATGCGGGTCCCCATTGATTTCCACCACACTGTTTTTTGTCAAATCACATGCTTTGATCATCGGTTTCCTTTCGGTTCAGAAAAACCCCGTAATGGGCTTTCTTTTTTGTGTTGTTCATTGTAGGCTTTTCAGTAATATACAGTCAATCGGCGCATACAAAGGGACTCCTCATGGAACATGTACTCGAAAAATCCTGGCAAATCCCCAACCAATTGCCAGCTATGAGCGCGGCGGCCCAGGAAGTCTTTGGATGGCTGGCCCAGCAACCCCTTCCCTCCCGCGTCAAATACTCCGTGGGCTTGGCAGTGGAGGAATTGATCACCAACATGATCCGTTACGGCTATGACGACGACAAGGAACATATCATCCGCTTTCGCATTGTCATCCATCCCGACTACCTGGAAATTGTATTTGAAGACGACGGACATCCCTTTGATCCCACCGGCTACCCGCCCCCCGATCTCGAACATATTGTAAGTTCTTCTCGCGCGGGCGGCTTGGGCATCCAATTGGTGCGAAAAATCACCTCCAGCATGACGTATGAACGCGACGGGAACATCAACCGCAACACATTAAGAATTCGCCGCATGGAACCCGGTGACACCCAGGTCATTCGTCTAAATCTCTAACCCCCAGACCCTGCTGATGCCCCAGTTGTATGGAGAGCATAGCTGGCAGATCCCGAATCAATTGGGACCCGCCACGGCCTTGGCCCGCAACGCGCTGGCGTGGGCCAATGACTTCCCCATCGCCGACCAGGCCAAGTATTCGCTACGCCTGGCCCTCGAAGAAATCCTCTCCAACACCGTCAATTATGGGTATACAGACCAGGCGGACCACCGCATTTCTGTGTGGATTTCCATCGACAGCGAGTTGATCCGCATCGAACTTGTTGACGATGCCCGCCCCTTCGATCCCACGCGCCAACCCAAACCCGACATTGCCTACAATGTCCAAATGGGCATTCCGGGCGGCTTTGGCATTGAACTTGTCCGCCGCATCTGCCGCCATATGGGCTACCGTCGCGAAGAGGACCGTAATTGCATCACCCTGCACATCGAATCCGCCGAGCCCGAGTCCGAATCGGAGCTGGCCGCCACCAAGGAACACTCACCATGACCCATGCCCTTCGCCTCTTATCTGTCCCGCTGCTGCTGCTGCTCCTGGCCGGGTGTGCCACCACCCCCGCCCGCCGTATCCAGAGAAACCAGGAGCTGTTCGACTCCCTGCCCGTGGCAGAGCAGGCTCGCATTCGCGGCGGCCAAATTGCTCTCGGTTATACGGCCGACATGGTCCGCATCGCCCTGGGCGATCCGCAACGGCAACTGACGCGCCGCACCCCCGACAGCGAGAGCGCCATCTGGCTCTACCTCGACAAACTGCGCCGCTATGAACGCCAACGCGCCGATATCGACGGGCTGCTGATCTCGGGACCCGGTGGCATGCGCTCCATCGGCGGCAGTGCCTGGGTCAATGTGCTGCAGGAACGCGAGATCATGCGGATTCGGGTCGAATTCCAACAAGGCCTCGTCACGGCCATCGAGCAACCCGCCACCGATGCCCCCGGGCCATGAATATCGTTTGTGCCGCCAGTGTCCTGCACGGTCTGGACGCCTTTTCTACGCTGGGCCAGGTGGTCCCGCTTCCGGATCGCGACATCCGCCGCGAGCACCTGACCCACGCCCGGGCGCTCATTGTTCGCTCCAAGACCCGCGTCAACCGCGCATTACTCGAGGGCACCCCCGTAGAATTCGTGGCAACCGCCACGGCGGGCGCCGACCACGTAGACATCTCCTGGCTCAACGAAGCCGGCATCGCGTGGACGGCCTCGCCGGGATGCAATGCCAATGCCGTGGCCGAATATACCCTCACAGCCATGGCCCTGCTGGCACGCCAGCGGGCCGCCCCCCTGCCCGGCAAAACCCTGGGCATTGTCGGCGTAGGACACGTCGGTTCCCGCGTAGCTCAAAAGGCCCCCCTCCTGGGGCTGAAGCCCCTCCGCAACGACCCGCCCCTGGCCCTGAAAACCAGCTCGCCCGAATTCTTGTCTCTCGACACCGTTTTGAATCAAACCGATATCCTGACGTTGCACACCCCCCTGACAGCCGCTGGCCCCTTCCCCACCCGCCATCTGGCCGATTGCCGCCTTTTTGAGCAACTCCGTCCCGGCACTTGGCTCGTCAATACCTCCCGCGGCGCGGTCGTCGATCCCGATGCCCTCCAATGCGTGCTCGATCATCATCTGCTTACCGCCTGTGCCCTGGACGTCTGGGAACATGAACCCGACCTTTCTCCGGCGCTCTTCGACGCCGTGGACATTCTCACGCCCCACATTGCCGGCTACACCCTGGAAGGCCTCCTCAACGGCACACAGACTTGTTATCGCGAACTGTGCCATTATCTGGAAGTGGAACCCACCTGGACCCCCGATCCGCGTCAACTTCCCCCCGCCCCCTTCCTGCACCTTGATGCCGCCCACCGCTCCGACGAAGAGGTGCTGGCCGACCTGCTCACCAGCGCCTGCCCTATTCCCGAGGACGACCGCAAATGGCGCGCGCAAATGACAGCGACCGACGCCGCCGAACTCCGGCGGCGCTTCGACCATTTCCGCCAGACCTACACCAGCCGCCGCGAATTTTCCGCCATTCGGGCCCATATTGCCCATGCCTCCCCCGCCCTGCTTGATGCTGCCGCGGCCCTCGGCTTCCAGGTCTGCACTCACCACGCATGATCCCGCCCCCCCTCA
>JAQUJC010000057.1 GCA_028681135.1 Kiritimatiellia bacterium
TTCCGCTACCCCGACGATCCTGTAGATCAGCGCATACTACTGAATATGGACCCCGAGCAGCAGGCACTCTACGATCTCATCTGTTCAGCCGAAAAACTGCCTCGGGTGTCCCAATGTTGAACTCAGGTCATGTCCAATGACCAATCGAAACCCGCATCAGCCAAAAAACATCACTTCATAGAACCCCTTTACGCTCCAGTCACAAAATAGCCGTCCCGACGTTCCCAGCACACCCGTAAGTGTATGTCGCCCCAAACAGAGTAACTGGCTGAGCAGATGCCGCCGTATACGCTCGCGCATCGCTTCGCTGCCCAATCCTTCGCACTGATTCAGGAGCGCTTCGATCCCTTTGAGGAGAAGCGTAGAGTTTTTTTTACTGTGATGGGTGAGGGCGGCACCTGGCGCCGGTGCGCAATGATGTTGGCCTTATCTTCGATGATCCATTCAATGACTTCGCCCTTCTTGAACTCCATGGCCAAAGCCACAGCGGTGGGGAAGTTGATGTAGTACTGATCGGCCGTGTTCTTCCTACGAATCTGCTGAACTTTTGTTGGGTATCCCATGGGATGTCTCCTGTGTTAATGGTCTAGCATATAAACTAGATGCATATAGACACAAAAACACGCCGCAGCACAAGGTAAATTATGCAGAGGCGCAAAAAAACTAGTACCGGCATCTAGTCAAAGGCCAAACCCCAGAAAGCGGGTGTGGTTATACAACCACACCCGCCTTTGATTAACTAACGTTCTTTCCGAACGCCCTTGAACGGTCCATTGTCTGCTTTCTGGTCCATGAAGCGACCCGTATCTGCATCGCGTTTCACCCAATGTCCGTTGTGCGGATTGAGTATCTGCGACCGATTGCGGACAGCACCACGACGGGCGTTATCTCCAACTGGTGGATTTTTTGCCATTTTCAACACCTCCTCTCTTAAGGCCACAGGGCTTGACGGAGAGACGGTAAAGACATAAAATTATGTTGTTAGATAGGTCTCTGATCAAGGGCCTGAAGGCTCTGGATTTTTGTCTATTCTATTGCCGTCGGATGTTAACGCATCCGGCGGTTTCTTTTTTCATATACTATAGATACACGCTGACCCAGAGATTGTCAAAATATATATTATATATATTGACAAGTTGTGTCCACTTGGGTTACTGTTGACGTGTAATCAACAGGAGGAGATGTACGCCATGAGATCATCTATTGCCCGAAACGTTCGCCGTTTCCGCGTAATGAAAGGACTCAACCAGGGGGGGCTTGCGGAGAAGGCCGGAATCAGTCGAAATGCCTATCGTTCCATTGAAACCGGATCCAGTGAGCCGCGAACCGATAATCTGGAAAGAATCGCGAAAGCCCTGGATGTCTCGGTTCTGGATTTGGTCAGAGAGGTTCCGGAGTTAACTTCATTACGGTTTCGCTCACGCAAGAGTCTTACCGCCCAGCAACGTGCGCTCCAAGAAGATCTGGTCACCCGGTTTGCCCTTTGGTTGAGTGATTTCAAGGGGCTGGAGGAGATGCTGGAGATCAAATCCATTCAATCTCCGAGTGGACGGCCAAATGCATCTCCAGAGGAGCAAGCGACTCATGTTCGTGAAACTCTTGGAGTGGGAGAAGCTTCTCCCATTATCGATATTACCGATCTCTTGGAGGAGGCCGGTATTAAGCTGCATCTTGCTCCCGTTCGCTTAGATAGTTTTTTCGGCATGTCGGTCAGCGAGGCAGATCATGGACCTGCGATGAGTATCAATACTGCCCGGACTATTCCGGTAGAGCGCCGGATCTTTTCCACTGCACATGAGTTGGGGCATTTGATCATGCATCGGGACAGCTATGACGGTTCGGATCGGGTAGAAGACCCAAACGAGGAAAAAGAGGCGGATCAATTTGCCGGATATTTTTTAATGCCAGGCCCGGCATTTGGGCAGATTTGGAATGAGATTCGAGGCCTGCATTTCGTGGATCGCGTCATGAAGGTTAAACGGTATTTTCAGGTCAGTTATCGAACCGTATTGGTCAGGCTCATCGAAATGGGGAAGCTTGATAACAGTATTTGGCGGGATTTCCATGGCTACTATAAGCGGCATGTTGGCCGGTCGTTATCACACAATAAAGAGCCATTCCCTTTGGCGGAACCGGATTTTGAGGAGGACAAGCTGGATCATTTGGTCCGTAATGCCCTGGAGAAAGAGATTATCAGCCTGGATCGCGCGGCTGAGATTCTGGGCCTGGGATTGGACGATATGCGCGAACGGGTGCGATCCTGGGAGGTCGCCCGGTGACGACGCACCGGCCTATCGCGCTGGTTACAGATGCCAATGTGCTGATCGACTTCGTCGAGACGGATATGGGTGTGCTGGGGCTGATGGCCGTGCATCTTTTTGAGGTGTATGTTGCGGATTCCGTGTTGGCTGAAGTCAACGCACTGACCCCGGCTGTCGCAGACAGCCTAGGGCTCAAACGAGTTTCTCCCACCGTGCAGGAGCTTCAGGAGGCCGCTCAACGGGGCGGCCCCTTGTCTTCCAGAGACCGGCTATGCCTGGTGCTGGCACGTAATCGCAGGTGGGGATGCTTGACCAATGACCAAGCCCTGCGGCGTGTCTGTGGCGAGAACGATATTCCTGTGATATGGGGGCTTCAAGTTCTCCTCCTGCTTCATGAAAAAGGTTTTTTAGCCAAAAAACGTGCTCTGCAAACCGCACACGCGATTCACAGACAGAATCCGCGCCACATTCATGCTGGAATTCTGGCCCTGTTTGAAGAAAAGCTGGCTTTACTATAATGGACGGAAGGGGATGCTGGCCAAGCGCAGCTTGTCGGCAGTGTGAATGTAAAGGGGTCCTATAATTTGATAAAGCGCCCCGGCTCCGCCCCTCATCGTATCCCCACCGCCCCAGACGGACAAGATCCCTGCGTTTTCCTGCGCCGTGCGCAGTCCCGACTGCGTCTCGGCGATTGACCCCGCTTTCTCTGTGGCCTAACGGCTGGTGCAAACAATCGCCACATTCAAGGACGGTGCCGCATATAAAGGCGGACAGGCAATACCGCCCTACTTTCCGAATCCGGCGGTTCGGGCGTTCAGGCCTTATGGCCGACTGTGATCATGGCCATGGCCGTCGTCATGATCATGGTCGTGACCGTGATCGGCATCGGGGGCCATGGCCGGGGCGGGGTCCGGGGCGGGATCGTGATCATGTTCCGGGTAGTACGGCGCGAGGGCCTGGATGGTTGCGGTCAACTCGTCGACCGTCGCGAGATCGGCGTTCTGCTTGGCCTTCATCGCGGCCAGGATGACGGCGTGGTGTTTCTTGAGCCGCTCCATGTAATCGGCCTGGTCGGGGTTGACCCGTTGCGTCAGGAAGTAGTCGCTGATGGTCGCGATGATTTTCTGGGCGTACTCTTCCTTGTTGCCGACCCAGCGCACGATCTGGTTGAGCGACTGCACATCGGTCTGGCCGGCCAGCGCCTTGAGTTCCACGACTCCCTTCCGGATGGTCGCGGCATCTTCCAGCATGGCCTGGACGCGGGCATGGTCGTCGTAGATCCCGCACGGGATCTGGCAGTGGGCCCAGGCGGCCGCCGGCAGCAAGACGGCGATAGCGATCAGGGTGAACAATGCGATTGCGGTGTGTCGAGTTGTTGTCTGAATGATTTTCATGTAAAAAACATAGGACGGATCGTGCGCTTTGCAAGTGGTCGGGCGAATTTTCCGGCACCCTGAATCGGCATCCGCTTGACGGCCCGGTTTTCTGAGACCGCTGCATCCTCTGCATGTGCTGTCTGCATCACTACCCCGCGCAGGCCATCCAGATCGCCTCCTGGACCCGGAACAAATACCGCTATCCCGGCCCCGGCCCGGATTCCTTCCGCCCCGCCCGGCTGCCCCCCCCCTGAACGCTCTCCGGCCGACATCCTGGATTACGTGTTCTCCCGGCCGCCTGCTATTCTCCAAGTCAGTCCGATCGGCCTTGACGGATTTGCCGGGCCGGTCCAAACCGCGAGCCGGAACCATGAGTCACCGCCCATCCGGGTCCATTTATGTCCATTTGTGGTTAAAAATGGTCTTTCTCTGTGTCTGCTCAGGGCTGAAACTATTTCCCAAAAGAGACATTATGACCCTATCGCCCGAACAATAAACGCCATAATGTCACATCTTTATGCCCACGCTTCACATTTCATCGCGCATCGCAATAGTTGTATTCTTATCACTAGCAACTGATTAGAATGTTTAATATCACCAGCTCTCTCGTTTGGCATGTAAACTGCTTCTAATAAGGCAGAAAAGGCAATCAACGGTGATAGCCACCTGAAAGGAGAGCAGAAGCCATGATGGAACTGATGACAATTGGACCGAGGAGCCCGTGGACGATCTTCGATGAACTGGAGTCGCTGCAGGCCGATATGAATCGTTTGCTGTCGACGCCGGAAGCGCCGCGGCAAACCCGGGCGGTTTATCCGCCCCTCAATGCCTGGTCGGCGCCGGATGGACTGATAATCGATGCGGAGCTGCCCGGAGTGGAACCGTCCGACGTGGAAATTTCCGTCGACGGCGACGAACTGGAGCTACGCGGGAAAGTGACTACACACGAGCCGGCCGAAAACGAGGTCGTCCTGCGTCGTGAGCGTCCGTCGGGCGAATTCCAGCGGACCTTGCAACTGCCGTTTCGTGCGAACACGGACGCCGTCAAGGCCACATTTAAAAACGGCATCCTCCGAGTCGCTGTGCCGCGATCGGAAGAGGAAAAACCCCGCAAGATCGCCATTGAATCGGCGTAAGGCGGAGAAAGGAGAGAATGCCATGAGCGAAAACAAAGCCATTCAAAAAGAAAGCCGACAGACCCCCGAACACGAGCCGGTCTATGTGCCGCGGGTAGATATCCGCGAAACACCGGACCATTTCGAAGTCGTGGTGGACATGCCGGGCGTGGATGAGAAATCGGTCGAAGCCACGGTGCATAATCGCGTGCTGACGATCGAGGGCTGGAGTTGTCCGGACCGACCGGATGAGTACGAGGCGCTCGGACAAGAATTCGGTTGCGGCCGCTATCGGCGCGATTTCACCCTACCCGACTCGATCGCCTCCGAGCACATCCAGGCGCGGGTGAAGCACGGTGTGCTGGCAGTCACCATCCCCAAAAAGGAGGAAGTGAAGGCCCGTAAAATCCTCGTGACCGGATAACACGCCATAACCTGCCATCCATACCCCACACGCCCCGGGCACCCGCCCGGGGCGTGTTTTATCGAAAGTCCTTTTCCTCATCTGTGGTTAAACGGATTGTTTCTCCATTCCACCGGGGCATTCCGCCCCCTTTCAAGCCTTGAAATAGGCCTCCATGCGGTCAAAGGCTTTCTGTATCATGTTCTCGGGGACACAGAAGGACATTCGCAAGTGGGATTCCATTCCAAACGCCACGCCCGGCGTCGTGGAAACGCGGGTTTGCTGCAGCAGATTTTTGGCAAAGGACAGCGAATCCGCCCCACCCTCGAGCCGAATCCTGGGAAACATCAGATAGGAGCCCTGGGGTTTATGATAACTAAACACCTCGGACAATCCATCCAGCCTCTCGCACATCAGGTCTCTTGCCGCGCGATAGTGTTCCCGAAACTCAGCCACACACTCTTGAGAGCTTGTAAGCGCCTTGAGGGCAGCATATTGCGCAACCACGGGGGCGCAAATGGCCAACGGAATATGGGCCTTTTTGATGGAAGCCATCCAGGCCGCTGAAGCCTGCACATACCCGACTCGCCAACCGGTCATGGCATAGGTTTTAGTAAAGGTGAAGGCGCTGATGACCCGCTCTCGCATGCCCGGAAAAGACGCGATGCTGTGATGGACGCATCCATCAAACGTAAAGTGCTCATAGGCTTCATCCGTGATGACCATCAGATTATGCTCACAGGCCAGATCGGCGAGCGCCTGCAGTTGATCCCGGGAATAGACAGAGCCCGTGGGGTTGTTGGGATCGCTGTATAATATGGCTTTGGTCCGGGGGGTGATAGCCGCCCGCATCTTCTCCATATCCAGGCAGAATCCTTCTTCCTCGATCGTGGGCACGCAGACGGGCCGACCAGAGGCCATCTCCACCAGCCGGAGGTGGGTGGGATACCCCGGCACTGGGATCAGAACTTCATCCCCGGGATCGACCAGCGCCAAAATTGCCGCCGCCAACCCCTCGATGGCGCCCACTGTGACAATTATTTCATCCGCAGTCGCTTCGATATGATTCACTTCCCTTAACTTGCCCGCGATGTGTTCGCGCAAGGCCATCAGGCCGGCTGGCTCGGAATAGCCCCCCGTTTTCCCCTCCTCGATTGCCTGAATCGCGGCTTGTGCGATATGCGACGGAAGCCCGGACGTGGGTTTAGCCCATGACAAAAAGGCGACATCGTCCAGCGCCTTGGACAGACGGGTCATCTCATGAATGGCGGAAGTTGGCATCTGCCTCACTCGCGCAGCCGCCAACGCCACTGTGTCTATTTCTTGATTCATCATGTGTCTCCCGCTTTCAACGTTTCCGGCTCAGCCGTACAAAACAAAACACACAAAGGGTACCCCCCCCCTTCTGGCCTGTAAAGCGATACCCCCTGCCCGCCGCTCCGGTGCCGCCGCCCCGTGCCGCCGCTCCGCCCGCGCCCCCGGGGTGAATGCCTGGGGTGAAAGCGGCTGGCTGCTCGTTAGATATCGTGCTACAACTCCGAGCCATGAATCCCGATCTTGAACTCAACCTTGGCGAACAGCCTCTCGCGCGGCTCATGGCCGAGCACGCTCTTAAGAATGGCGATCTGGTGAAGGCCTCCACCGAGCACATCACCCGCAAGATGGTGACCCGCGCCTGCAAGGGCCGCCGCCTCACCCCCCGTGTCCAAGCCAAGATAGTGCGTGCCCTGAACCTGGCCCTTGACAAGGACTACACCCTGTCCGATCTGTTCAATTACTGACGCGGAAACCTAACGTGAAACTACGAATGTTACGCATCACACGAATGACGTTCCTCAACCGATAAACGTCCTCGGGTTACCTCACATAAAGCTTGTCGTGAGACCGGCTGTTCTCTCGGTGAATCTCTGTGGCACCCATGCCTTCGGCCATGCCTCTGGCTTGGTAAACTTGGCAGGCCTGTGGTGACAATGGCTGTTGCCCCCTTTGGTTCATTTAGTCCGCAGCCGTTCGTTTCGTCGCGCTCAGGCTGGGCCGCTCGAAATAGGCTCCGAAGAAGTCCGCCACATCCGCATCCTGAACCAGCACGGAGGTCTCGTTGCGCTCCTCCAGCGCCGCCTTGCCCCAGTTGGCCGAGCCGATCACCACCGCATCATCCGCCAGGACTACTTTGGCGTGCGTGGTGACAGTCTTCGCGTCGTCGTATACCGCCACCCCGGCCCTGGCCAGATAGTCCTTGGCCGGCCCATTGACCCGGTTCAGGATCGTATTATAGTTGCTCAGGTCCATCACCACCGCCACATCCACACCGCGGTTGTGGGCGGTCGCCAGTGCTTCGACAAGCTGGTTGACCTTGCCCCCGGCATACTTCGGTGAGTAGCTGATCCCGTACATCACCACCCGGATCCGCTGCGTCGCCCCATTCAATAGCCCCAGGACTTCTGGAAAGTACTGGCGGTTGATGATCGTCTTGACGCCACCGGATTCCACGGACGGCAGGTCCGGCTCCGCCTCGCTGTCGGCCCACAGCGCGGCGATATAGCGTGCGAAATAATCAGCCAGAAGCGGATCGTCCAACCGCAGGTTGGTCTCGTTGTTGTTGCCCATGGAATTGCCGGTCCAGTTGGTGGAGCCCAGCAGGACGACTCTTCCGTCCACCACCACCAACTTGTTATGCAGCATCTTCTGCGGCGTATCGAACCGGACATCCGCCCCCAGCGCCAGCATCCGCTCCACGGCCGCTGCGTTAAAATTGATCCCGTCATCCAGCAGCCCGCGCACCGTCACCCCGCGCTTCACGGCCGCCCCCAGCGCGGCTTCGATTACTCGCATCGCGCGGCCGTCGTGCTGCTCCAGATGCAGATACTCAATCGAATTCGTCGCCGAGTTGATCAAGGCCAGCACGGTTGGCAGATAATCGCGATTTACCACCGGTGTCACCGGCCCCTCCGCCCAGGCCGACAGTCCGGCACAACCCAGAAGGGCACTCACTACAATGGGTCTCAACAGGGACATGCTCATGGCGGCGATGATACCCCTTGTGGGTGCGGTCCGCCATCTCTAAACCGGGTGCCCGCGCCTACTGGGCATATCTGTGATTTTGCAGAAACGGCTCATCGGGACGATTCGCCCTACCCCTGTCGAGCATTCCCATCTTCAGTAGGGCAAACCGCCCCCGGTGAGGCGAGCTACCACTTGGGAAGATAGGGGCGCCGTTCGAGTTCCAGGGTCTGACTGAGTTCGAGTCGGCGCTTGGCATAATTTTCGAGGGTCATGTCCTCCTCGGTGACGGGGGTCCAGGCGGGGACCTCGATGGGGTTTCCGTCGGTATCTATCGCCACAAAGACAATGACACAATGCGTCGTGGCATGCCCCTCCTGTGTGCGCAGATCGCGCGAGAGGACATCCACGGCGATGTGCATGCTGGTGCGGCCGGTATACATCAGCCGTGCACGCACCTCCACCAGGTGGCCAATCAGAATGGGCTTATAAAAACGAATGCCGCCAACATAGACAGTGACGCACAGGTTTCCACTCCACCCCGTGGCACAGGCATAGCCGGCCTGATCGATCCATTTCATTACGGCGCCGCCGTGTACTTTGCCATAGAGATTCTCATCGGCGGGTTCCGCGACAAACCGCAATGTGACTTCGTGATCTTGGCAGGGCTCGATTTTGGCTGTCATGACATCATCCTTACGGCTGTGATCTATTTAGAATGGGAGTCCCACGGCTGCCCACCTCGACTCCTCCTGGCTCAACTCCAGTATCTCCTGGCGCTCCTTGGCGGAGCAAGCCCATTCCGCGTCATCGCTCTTCGCTCTTCCGGGCCTTGGCCTGCGAGATCGGGTTGCGGTTTGGGCAACCTTTTGAGATGGTCTCGTTGTCATGTGCGACCTGAAATTTCATGGTTGGGACCTTGCCTCGCTGCCGACTGCAGTGACCATCCTGACGCAAGACTGGGACGGGAATGGCCCACTGGACTTGCGCCACTGCCGGATCGTTGTTCCCACACGCCATGCGGGCCGTCGCTTGCGGTCGAAACTGGCCCAAATGACCGCTGAAAAAGGCTCGGCCGTGTTATCCGGCCCCATCGTTACCCCCGAGCATTTGATCCCGTTGCCCGCCGACATCGCCGACGATTCGCTGGTCCTGGCCCTCCTGGCCCGGCGGCTGCTGCGGCAGCCCCCTGCCGCGCTATTTCCGGATGCCACCGCGAACGCGCCGTGGGATTTTTCCATGGCCCTCGGTATTGCCACGCAACTCCAGGATGTCCGGCGTCAATTGAATGACGCCGATCAGTCGGCGAGCGACGTGCTGGCACTGGTCCCCGATGAAGAGCAGGCACGCTGGCAGGCCATCGCGCAACTGGAAGACGAGATGGGGCACGAATTAACCCGCTTAGGATTGCAGGACCCACTCCGTGCTCGCCGTGAGGCGGCGCACCGCCGCGCGGACCTGCCGCCGGGCACCCGCGTGGTGGTGGTGTTTGTGCCAGACCTCTCCCCCTTGGCGGCGCGCATGCTGCAGTCGATGTCCGCCCACCATCCGGTCGAGCTGCATGTCCTCGCGCCCGCATCCGAGCGCGACCGTTTCGATGCATGGGGCCGCCCCCTGCCCGACCGCTGGGAAACGGAACCGCTGCCCTTGGACGAGCACCACATCCATGTCTATGAGCAGGCCCCGGACGAAACCGAGGCCATTGCCAACACCCTGCTCGAAGCCGAGCAGCACCAACGCGCGCTGGCGGTCTGTACGCCCGATCCGGATAATGCCCGCGCCCTGGCCCGCCATTTGCAGGCAGAAAACCTGCGCCTCTATCTGCCTAACGGCGTCCCCCTCGGTACCACCGCCCCCGGGCGTCTGCTGTCGGCCTGGCTCACCTTCCTCCGCCAACGCTCGTGCGCGTCCACGGCCGCCTTTTTGCGCCACCCCGATGCCCAGGAGTGGCTGCAACACGCTCTGGAGTTGGATGATGTCCGCGATCTGCTATCGGAATTCGACCGATGCCAATCCGCCCACCTGCCCACCGCCTTCGACGATCTGCGGGAGTTTGCCCGCGATTTCACGGTTCTGCCGCGCGCGCTCGAAGCCATGGCGCAGCACACCGATACCCCGCTGGGGTCGTTCCTCGCGGACATCTACGACTGCCGCCGCCCCCCCCCCCCCGGCACCCGCCCGGACCCGCTTTTTTCCGAAGCCGCCAATGGCTTGGCGTCGCTGATCCATTCCGTGGACGAAACAACCCAGCGCCTCTCTCTCACGGATGAAGACGCCCTGGCGCTGCTCCAAACCGCCCTGCCGCGCGAGCAGGTATTTCCCCGGCCGGACCCCGCCGCGCCGCGCGAAACCATCGGCTGGCTCGAAGTCCAGTGGGAAGATTCACCGGCCATTCTGCTGGCCGACATGCGCGAGGGCGTCGTGCCCGAAACACGTGTCGGCGATGCCTTCCTGCCAGACTCGCTGCGCGTCCGCGCCGGGCTGCCCGGCAACCGCGACGCCTTTGCCCGCGATCTCTTCCTGGCACGCGCCCTGCTGGCCTCGCATCCGTCCGGCGGCGTGCGCTTCCTCTACAGCCGACGCGCCGCAAACCAGGACCCGCAACTCCCTTCGCGCCTGTTGCTGGCGGCCCCTGATTCTGAACTGCCCGCGCGCGTCTCGCTGCTGTTTGCGCGCCCTGCGCTGCGCGCCGCGCGCCCCGCCATACCGGCGCGGCCGGTTCTGCAGCTCACGCCCCCCGCCTGCCGCCCGGAGAAAATTCCCAGCCGTCTGCGCGCCACCGATTTCAGCGCCTATCTGGCCTGCCCCTTCCGCTTTTATCTGTCGCGCATCCTCCACATGCGCCCCGAAGCCGACAACGCACGCGAGCTTGATCCGATGGGATTCGGGATTCTCGCCCACGAGGCCCTGCAGCAACTGGAAGCCCTTTCCCGCGCCACCGACCCCACCGCCATCCAGGACCAGCTACTCGAGCAGCTCGACCGCCTGGCCCGCATGCAATTTGGCGCACGCCCCCCCCTAGCGGTTGTCGTTCAGCTTGATTCCCTACGCCAGCGCCTCCGTGCCGCGGCCCATGTCCACGCGGCATCCGTCCGCGACGGGTGGCGAATCATCCGCGCGGAGGAAACGCTCAACGGCGAGCTCGATGGCATGCACCTCCGCGCCCGCATTGACCGCATCGAGCAGCACGTGGACGATGGGCGCATCCGCATTCTCGACTACAAAACCAGCGATGCCGGGGATGCGCCCCTGAAGACCCACTACCAGCCGCAAAAAAAAGTCTGGGTCGACCTCCAGCTTCCCCTCTACCGCTATCTCTATCACCAGAAAAATCCTGACGCCGAGGTTTCCGTCGGCTACTTCACGCTGCCCAAGGCCGCCACCGATTGCCAGATTGTCGAACTCGACTTCCAAGGCAAGAACGGCGATTTATATGATTCCGCCATCGCCACCGCTCGGGAGGTCATTGCCGCCATCCGCGCGGGCTGCTTCTGGCCGCCCGCCCAGGTGCGCCCGACATATGACGACTTCGCCCTGCTCTTCGCCGGCCAGCCCCCGCTCATCGAGGAGCCATCGCCATGACCCCGCCGCCGCTCATCCGCAACGCGGCGCTGGCCGCCTCCGCTGGCACCGGCAAAACGTTCGCCCTCAGCAGCCGCTATCTCGCCTTGCTTGCTGCTGGCGCCGAACCGGGCTCCATTGTCGCGCTTACGTTCACCCGCAAGGCGGCTGGCGAAATCCTATCGCGCATCCTGACCCGTCTGGCCGCGGCGGCCGCCTCGCCTGCGGGATTTGCGGAGCTCACCGAGCGCCTGACCGAGGCCCATCTGCCCGCCTTTGCCGACCGCCCCGCCGTGCAGGCCGCCCTCCGCAGCCTGGTTCAGTCTCTGCCGCTGCTGCGCATCGGCACCCTCGACTCGTTCTTTCTCCATATCCTGCGTCCCTTCCGATTCGAAGCGGGCATCGCCGCCGAACTGGCCATTGCCCCACCGCTGGAAAACCCCGAAGACAATCTCATTCTCCAAGGCCTGTTGGAACGAACCGCACTGGCCCCCGACGAGCAACGCGAGCTACTGGAAACTTTCAAACAGGCCACCTTTGGCGAGGAAAAGAAAAGCGTCTATGGCTCCATTGCGCGCCTGGTCCAAAACCAGTACGAGTTGGCGCGGCGCGCGCCCGACCCAGAGGCGTGGGGCACTCCTGCGCGCATCTGGGCTGACCCGGCCCCCTTGCTCACCCCCCCCGTCCCCCCGGACTGGGCGACCGTCTTTGCGACCCTCGACGTCCAGGCGGAAACCCTGCAAAAGAGCGGAGAATCCAAGGCCTGGGAAAAATTCACCGCCATCCTTCGCGAGGTCAGCGACGACGGCACCTATGACTTCGGCTCTGTCTTACACCGACGCCTCTATACGGCGTTCACGGCCCCAGACGGCGAGCGAACTGACATTCCGTTCGGCCGCAGTGCCATCACCCTCCTCCCCGAAACACAGGAAGCGCTTGCCCCTGTTTTTGCCTATATTCGTTTTTTGGTTCTCAACCGCCAGATCATCCGCACGCGCGGCCTCTACCACTTGCTGGCGGCCTATGGCCGCGAGCACCGCCGTCATATGACCCGCTCCGGGCAGCTCGGGTTCAACGACCTCGCCCAGCTCCTCGCTCCCGGCGACGGCCAGATTCCCCCCTGTCGGCGCGCCCTCATGGATGGCCGCCTCGACGCCCACTTTCGCCACTGGCTCCTCGACGAATTCCAGGACACCTCTCTCATCCAGTGGGCCGTCATCGAAAACCTTCTCGATGAAGTCCTGCAAAACCCGGACGCCGACCGCACCCTGTTCTACGTCGGCGACACCAAACAGGCTATTTACGAATGGCGCAGCGGCGACCCACGCCTATTCCAGCGAATTCTCGACAAGTACAACCGGCCCAGCCACACCGCCATCGAGCGCGCCGCACCTTTGGTCCAGTCGTGGCGCTCCAGCCCCTACGTTCTGGAAGCCGTCAATACGGTCTTTGGCGACCTGCCCGACGTGCTCCCGTCCAGCCTCAGTGCGTTGGCCGACGACTGGAACCAGATCGTGGGCTGCTGGAAGGCCGACTGGACAAAGCCCCACGAAGCCGCCGACAAAATCAAAGACCTGTCGGGTCATGCCGCCCTCTATCTCTTACCGCAGTCGGAGAAAGACGCCCCCCCCCCCTCCCCCTTCTCCCGCGCCGTCGATCTCGTCGAACAGCTTCAGCAGGACATTCCTGAATTCGAACGCTATTCCGTTGCCCTGCTCACCCGCAGCAATGCCGAAGGCCTGTCCGTACTCGACGCACTCGCCGCCAAGAATATTCGCGCCGTCTGGGCCGGCAACTCCCCATTGCTCGACAATGCCCTGATTCCGGCCCTCCTGTCTCTCGCGCGGCTCATCGAGCACCCCGGCGACACCCTCGCCCGCCGCCACATCGCCATGTCCCCCCTCGCCGCCAGCCCCATCGCGCTGACGCCTGCCGCTCTCGCCGCTCAGGGGCGCCTCATCCGCGAACAGGGCTATGCCGGTTTTGTGGCCCAACTCGCCGCCACCCTCGACCTCAGCAAGGCCCCGCTGGAACTCGCCCGCCTTCGCACGCTGATTGCCATCGCCGCCGAGTTCGACCGCCAACCCGACACCACCGCTCTACAGTTTTGCGCCCATGTCCAGGCGCAGGATATTGCAGCGGAAGACACCGGCTCCAACATCCAGATATTGACCATGCACAAGGCCAAGGGGCTGGAATACGATATGGTCATTCTGCCCCTGATGGAACGCAATGGCATCCTCTCCCACGGCAAAAGGCCACTGCTGATCCATGAACAGGACAGCCATGAGCCCATTCCCCCGGTGGACTGGATTCTTGCCGCGCCCGAACAGGACATCATTTCCACCGAGCCCCCCCTCGCCGACCAGCTCGCCGCCGATCGCCGGGGCAAGGCCCTCGAAGAACTCCGCCTGCTTTATGTCGCCATGACCCGTGCGCGGCGTGCCCTGGTGCTCATTACCACCGCTCCAGGGGAAAAATCCCGCACACTCCGCCTCGGCAACATCCTGCAACAAACCCTCGCCCCCGACGCCATGCCCGATGCCGATGCACCGGCCTGGGAAACCGGCGATTCAGCCTGGTGGAAACAAGCCGCCCGCGCACCCACCTCTTCGCCCCCGCCAGCAGCCCCCTTGGCTCTGGCTGACCTGCCCGCCGCCCCAACTGCACGGCCCCCGGCAGCCCGTATGGCCTCGCAGGATCATGTCGGCGGCGATGCCAACGCCGGCTGGCCATTCCGCCCCGAAGGTTCCCTGGCGCGTGATTTCGGCACCCGCGTTCATGACCTCTTTGAGCAAATTGAGTGGCTCGCCCCCGGCGATATCCCCGCCTTTCCCGATGCCGATGCCGACGCCGCTCAACTGGTCCGCACCTTTCTTGCTCTTCCCGCCAATCACGCCTTTTTGGAAAAGCCGGCGGGCACCATCGACCTGCTGCGCGAGCAGGCCTTCGAAGCCGTCCTCGACGGCCGTTGGCTGTCCGGCAAGATCGACCGATTGCATCTCGAACGCAATCCCGCCGGGAAACCGGTGCGCGCGCACATCTTCGACTACAAAACCGACCAGACCCCCGATGTCGACCGCCACCGCCCCCAGATGGAGGACTATCGGCAAGCCGTCGCCCGCCTCTTCGCCCTCCCCCCCGAGCACATTACTGCCACACTGCTCTTTGTCCGCACCGGCGACGCACGGAGTGTATAAACGAGGTTGATGGCCACCGCTCAAGCGACGGAGTGAGTGGGTCGCGGCTATTTGCTCTATTCTGTCTGTGCCCGTTCTGCGCGGCTTGCCGTTGGCCAGGCCTTCGGTTTGCCGCGTGGGCACCGCTTGCGATAAATGGCTGTCGCCCTATAAACAAACAAGGCGAAACGGGGGAAGCCGTTCCGCCTTGGTGTCCGTGTGGCCTGGACTCAGAAGCGCTTCCAGTAGTCGGCCGCTTGTTTGCGCGACTCGGCATTGATTTTCGGCTCGTTAATCGTTGTCAACTTGCCGCCTTCCATCAGGACCTTGCCATTTACGATGGTGGAATCCACCCGTGCAGCGCAAATACCGAACAGGTAATGACCGAGGAACGTCCCGTCGTTCATCGGGGTCGGCGGATCGTAATCCATCACCACCACGTCGCCATAGCTGCCCTTTTTCAATTCGCCGACCGGGCGATTGAAAAAGCGACTGGCAATCTGGGCATTGTTGTTCATCAGCATGGCGCAGGCTTCGAGGAAGAAGACCTGCGAATTCTTGGCGGCATGCTTGTGGAAGATATTGGCAATGCGGACTTCGGCCTTCATATCGGTCGTCATGGCATCGGTGCCTAGGCCGACCAGTACGCCCTTGTCCATCATCTTCGTCACGGGAGCCACGCCCACCGCGTTGTTCATGTTGGATTCCGGGTTGTGTACCGCGCAGGTTCCGGTCTTGGCCATCAAGCCGATTTCCTTGTTGCTGACATGCACGCAATGAATGGCCAGTGTCTTGGGACCCAGGCCACCCGCCGCGTGCAACCGCTCGATCACTGATTTGCCATACTGCTTCTTGTTGGCGTCCTGGTCAGCCTTGGCTTCCGCAATATGCACATGCATGCCGCAATCGAGTTCATTCGCCAAGTCGCAAGATTTCTTCAGCGACTCTTCGTTGACCGTAAACAGGGCATGCAACCCCATCATGGCCGAAATCAGGTCATCGCCCTTCTGGCGCTTGGCCTGGATTTTCTTGATGAATTGGACATTCTCCTGAATGCCCTCCTCGCCCTTGCCATAACGGTCGGAAAGGCCCAGCGTCAGCACGCTGCGCACCCCGGCCTTGCGGCACGCCTTCTCAATGACCGCCAAGCTGCCGGTCTGGAAGTCCTGGCTTTCGTGATGGTCAATAATGGTCGTCGTGCCGTTTTTGATGCAGTCGATCAATGGGACCAAACTGCTGTAGTGGATATCCTTGGCATTGAGTGCCTTATCCAGCGGCCACCAGAGACGCTCCAGGACTTCCACAAAGTTGGTCGCGGGCGGCTGCTTCGGCGTCAAGCCACGGCAATAGGTGGAATACAGGTGCATATGCGCATTGATGAAGCCGGGCATGATGACCCGGCCCTTAGCATTGAGCACCCGCGCACCGCGGGCTTTCTTCTTCACGGTTGCGGCTTTGCCAACAGCCTCGATCACACCATCGACAACCAGCACGGCGCCATCGTTGATAATTCGATTATGCTCGCCCAGCGTCACCACGATTCCGTTGGTGATCAGTAGGGCGTTGCTCTTCTTTTGTGCCATGTTTTTCTCCTGATTTAGGGTTCAAAAGGGAAACGGGAGCCCGAGGGCCCCCGTGGGATTTGCTTAGGCGTGCAGCGCCTTCTTTTCTTGTGGGGTCCGGTCGCGCAACCGCAGCGCCATCGCCGGACACTGCAACACGCACAAGTTGCAGCCGATGCACTTGGATGCATCCGTTTCCGGATAGCCATCCGCGTTCAGCGAGATGGCCAGATACGGGCAGCGCGTGCAGTTGCCGCACTGGACGCAGAGGTCTTCGTTGCAATCAGACACCTGCTTCGTGCCATCCAAGTCCATGAATCCGCGAATTGGATCGGGCTGGGCAATGCCAACCAGTTGCGAGACTGACGTGATGTTACGCGCCTGCATCAGGTGGCTCAGACCGGAGCACAGCTCGTCAATGATGGGGAAGCCGCGTTTCTCAACCACGGTGCAGAACTGCACTGTGTTGGTACCCAGCGCCAGGAAGTCCGCCGCCGCCCGGTAGTGCATGGGGCCGGCATTGCCGGAGATTTCCACGCCCATTCCGCCGGCATTGGCCAGGCACAGATAGCTCACCGGGGTGATGCCTTCACCACTGATACCGGACACCACGCCATCTTCCCATATTTTATCGCCCGGTTTGAAGGCCAGGGACGGGAAGGTATTGGCCAGCGTCACGCCCGCCTTTGAACGCGGATAGCGGTCGAAGACCGGCTTGATACCTCTCAGAATATTCTTGATGTCGGTGACCGCGCTGGTCAGTTTGAACAGCTTGGGAATGGACGGATCGCCCACCTCCAGCACCCAGCCGATGATCTTGGCCGACAGTTCCGCATTCTGCGACACGATGTCGCCCTCCGCGCCTTCGCCGCCTTGCGGACAAGACAAGCTGTATTCGATGGCCATCGCGCCGGCCTTTTCCAGCTTGCGAGTATTGCTCTGCCAGCTCTTACGGTCGCTTTCGTCATCGCCTGATACGTTTCCGCCAGTCGAAGCGGCAGTCAAGCGATCGGGGTATTCCTTGACCAATCGTTTGACTTCCTTGCACACCCGGTTGATCGGATGGTCCGAGACGTTGTCGCAGTTGCCCCACGTACTATCGTCGAAGCAGGTCATGTAGGCCGCCGGAATATGGATTGGCAGGTTGTCAAATGCGGTCTTCATGATGCCGCCCGCCCAGCCGGCGTCATAGGCGGCCTTCATCTGCTCATACCCATCCGACGCCGGCGACGCCGACAGCAGGAACGGATTAATCAGCTTGCGCCCGAAGAAAGAGGTCTCCAGCGACACGGGCACCATGTTGTAGCCCTCCACCAGGACCCGGCTCTTCTTGGGATCCGGCACCTTCGGCGCCTTTTGGCGGTTCAGGGCGGCATCCACCGCCATCGCGCAATTTTTGCCCGCGGCCGAGGCCGTCACCACAAATGTCGGACCGTTGGCAATATCGCCTGCGTAATAGACGCCCTTCGCCGGCTTGACGGGAATCGTTCCGCGCGCACCGATGGCCATAACAACCACTTTAATATCCGAACGCGTCTGTTCGGTGCCCGGCACATCCGTCAGCGCGCCGACACTGAATTCCTGTCCCGGCGGCAACGCGACTTTAAGCGTCGTGAGGCCCGCTATCTTCCCGCCCTTCGCCAAAATTTCGGTGACGCGCATCCGCCCATTGACGTCGACACCGTAGTCAACCAGGTCCTGTTTTTCACGCGGGGTCAGGGGCATCTCGCCCACATTCTCCAGGGCGATCATCTCGACCGATGTGGCACCCGCCTGTTTCGCGGCCACGGCGCAATCCAATGCCGTCGCGCCTCCACCAATAATCGCCACTTTCTTGCCCCGCACGCGGAAGCTCTTGGGCTTCTGTAGGAATTCAATCCCGCCAATTGCCAGCTCCTTGTTCGGGACATTCAGAATCATTGGTTCCCACAAACCCGCCGCAACGATTACCGCCGGGTACCCCTTTTTCAGCAGCGCCTTGGGATCGGTAATGTTCTGGCCGGTCTTGAGTTTGATACGGTTGCCACCCATGCTGAGGCAAAAATCCACATCCCCCTGCAGCATTTCCTTATACAGGCGGTGTTCAGGAATCAAGTGGCACATGCCGCCACCCTTTTCATTTCGCTCGTAGATATCGACCTTGTAACCCTTCTGGACCAGCGTGACCGCCGCGGCGAGGCCCGCCGGGCCTGCGCCGATGACCGCCACCTTCCGGCCGTTCAGCTTCGCCTTGGTAAAGGCGGGGAAATTGTCATATGCGCGCGCCTTGGCAATGATCGTCGCCTGCACCGCCGGTATATTCACCGCGCAATCCATTTTCTTGTGGACGCATGCCGCCATGCACAACGTGTCGGGACACACCATGCCGCAAATTCCGCCGAACGGATTCTTCGACATGATTTCTGCAGCGGCGCGCTTGAAGTCCGCGGGCGTGCCTTGCTTCACTGCCATGATAAAATCGGCCGGCGAGCAATCACACGGGCAGGCTTCTTTGCAGGGCTTCTCTTCGCAAAATTCGCACTTCTCAACTTCAGCCCGTAACTGGGCATCCGTCAGAATGGGGTTATTGTACAGCATCCGAGTGGCGCTAATCGTCATGGCTTATCTTCTCCTGAGGGGGTTCACCTGGATTCAACGGGAAACAGTCACATAATCTACCCTCTCTGTCGCCCGTTGCCAACCCTTGAATTGCGAAAACGCGCAATCCAGCCACGACATTCGTTGAACCGTTTTTCCGAAGAGAGCCGCTTTCGGCCTTGCCCATCGCCGCTGCCGCGTCCATGCTAATGCCGACGCCCGGAGACCGCCATGACCACCGCCACCACCATCCTTGCTCTCGACCAAGGCACCACCAGTTCCCGCGCCATCCTCTTCGACCGGGACTTGCACATCATCGCCTCCGCCCAGCAGGAATTCCCCCAGCTCTATCCGCAGCCCGGCTGGGTCGAGCACGATCCGGAGGTGCTCTGGCAATCGCAATGCGCGGTCATGTCCGACGTCCTGGCCCGCGCCGACTGCCCACCCACCCGCGTCGCTGCACTCGCCATCGCCAATCAGCGCGAAACCGTCGTTGTGTGGAATCGCCACACGGGCCAGCCCGTTTACAATGCCATCGTCTGGCAATGCCGCCGATCCGCCGACGCCTGCGGTGCCCTCAAGGCACGCGGCCTGGAAGACAGCATTCGCGCCAAAACCGGGCTACTCCTCGACGCCTATCTCTCCGCGACCAAACTCCAATGGATTCTCGATCATGTCCCTGGCGCGCGTGACGATGCCCGCCGCGGCGACCTGCTTTGCGGCACCATCGATTCGTGGCTGCTCTGGAAACTCTCCGGCGGCGCCACCCACGCCACCGACTACACCAACGCCTCGCGCACACTGTTGTTCAACATCCACACCCTGCGCTGGGACCCCGACTTGCTGGCGCTTTTTGATATCCCCGCCGCCATGCTCCCGCAGGTGGTGCCCTCCTCCGGCCTCGCCGCAGAATGCCGCCTGCCGGTATTTGGCACCCACCATCCCCCAGTGCTCGGCATCGCTGGTGACCAGCAAGCCGCGCTCTTCGGCCAGGGTGCCATCGAACCCGGCCAAGCTAAAAATACCTATGGCACGGGCTGCTTCCTCCTAATGAATACCGGCCCCAAAGCTGTCCTCTCCCACCAGGGACTGCTAACCACCCTCACGGCCCAAACCCGCCCCGATGCACCCCATTACGCCCTCGAAGGCAGTATGTTCATTGCCGGCGCGGCGATCCAGTGGTTGCGCGATGAACTGCGTATCCTGGACAACGCCGCCGACTCCAGTGCCATTGCCGCCGCGATTTCGAATACCGGCGGAGTCTACCTCGTCCCGGCCTTCGCCGGACTCGGCGCGCCCCATTGGGACATGTACGCGCGCGGGACGCTCGTCGGCCTGACACGCGGCACCGGCCGCCCGCAAATTATCCGCGCCACCCTCGAAGCCATTGCCTACCAGTGCGTGGATGTCGTCGACGCCATGCTCGCCGACTATCCCCACCCCATCACCGTCTTGCGCGCGGATGGCGGGGCCGCCGCCAATGATTTCTTGATGCAGTTCCAAGCCGATGTGCTCGACTGCCCCGTCGAACGCCCTGCCAGTATGGAGAGCACCGCGCTGGGCGCTGCCGCGCTTGCTGCGTTGGCACTGGGCTGGCACACTCTCGACAGCCTCGCCGCCCGGCCCCCCGCCCGCGTGTTTTCTCCCGCCATGGAATCCGATCACCGCCGCCGCCTGCTCGCCGGCTGGCGCAAAGCTGTCGCCCGCGCCGCCAAGTGGATGGACAGCTGACCGCCGCCGTCGAGCGGCGGGGTGGATGGTTGATGGTTGGTGATAGAGGGAAAAATGTTGGTTGTTGGCCGTTGGTTGATGGTCGACCCCAGAAATCTCATCCGCAAAATCCGCGTGATCCGTAGCTTCTTCTTTATCTGCCCCTCTGCCTGCCCCTTCCCCCTTTCCTGACTCCCTGATTTCCAGTTTCTTTTCCCATCCGAGTTCATCCGTGTTCATCACGCCGTTGGCGAGACAGGTCCGTGGTAAAAAAAACATCCCCCGCTGTGCCCTCTGCGCCCCATGCCTGCGGCTTGGTAAACTTGGCAGAACTGGGGTGAAACGGGCTGTTCAGCTTATCAGCTCAGCAAACCGGCAAGAAAGCCCGGCCCCAGGCCCTCGAGAGAGTCCACAGCCATGCTGGCACCCGCCGCCTTTAATTCAGGGATGGACAGATTCGTGGCGATTCCCAGCACGGCCAGGCCCGCCCCGCGCGCCGAGGCAATGCCATCGGGGGTATCCTCAATGGCCACGGCATTCTTTGCCGTGATGGCCTGATCCGGGAAGCGCGCCGCCAGACGTTCCAGGCATAGACGGTAGCAGGTCGGATCGGGTTTGCTAAACTCGACATCGTCGGCGGTGACCAGCTCCGCAAAACACTCCCGCAGCTCCATCGAATCCAACACGGGATCAATATCGCTGCGCAATGCGCCGCTACACAACCCCAGCGGCAGCACGGCGGCACAGGCGCGGACAAATGTCGGGGCCCCCGGCAACGCCGCTACGCGACCCGCCCGGGCCTGCTGCGCAAACAGTACGGCCTTGCGCTCGACGCGCCGGCGAATTTCCTCCGGCGTCGGTTCGATGCCGGCGCGTTTGAGCAAGAAGGCAAACGCCCCGCGGTCATCGAATCCCATCAGCGATTGGCGATAGGTCTCCCAGTCGAGCGGAGGGCCGTCGTCCCCCATGACGTCGGCCATCGTGTCGCAGTGCAGGCGCTCGCTGTCCACCAGCACACCATCGAAGTCGAACAGAATAGCGGCGGGAACGAGCATGTCAGCGCAAATCTCCGCTGCCGTGAATGGTGCCGGCCTTCTGGCGAGCGGCCAGCTTGGCGAGATTGTCCGCGGCAATCTCGTCGAGGTTCAGCCCGAGTTCCGTTGCCAGTGTCGAGACATACCACAGCACGTCCCCCAGCTCCTTGGCGAGCAACTGGCGGCGCTCGTCGGAGATCACGCCACCATCGTCGCGGATCACCTTCTTTATTTTTTCGCAAATTTCGCCGGTCTCGCCTGCAAGCCCCAGCGCCGGATAGATGAAATTGCCCTCGCCGCGCTGGGGATACACCGCGGTCGTCTGGGCGTGCTTTTGATACGTGGCAAAGTCGGGCATAATCAGTCTCCTTGGGGTTGAGCGTAACATGGGAAGCCATCGGGAGCCATCCCCGCCGGGATATACCGCCACCGCTTATAGCTCCACAGCCAACAGTCGGGACGAGCGCGGATGGCTTCTTCATAATACGTCGTGATGCGCTGGGTGATCTCCCGCGCGGCGCTGGCACGGTCCAGAGCGGCAATCTCGGCTGCCGACAGCACATAGGGAATCTCGCCGAGATAGGTGCCATCCGCGCGCGGCAGCACGTAGCCGAAAATAATCTGGGCGTTTGTCAGGGGTGCGAGCAGACCGGCTGCGGGAGAAACCGCCACCGGGAGGCCAAAGAAATCCACAAAAATACCGCCTTCAGCCGGGGCGGTGTTTTGGTCGAGCAGCAAGCCCACGATACCGCCGCCGCGCAGGTGGCGCACCAGTTTCTTCAACGCGCCGTCACGCGCCACCAATTGTTGACCGGTATCCCCCCGCACTCGCTGCAGCAGCTCGTCGACAGCAGGATTCTTGATGGGCATGGCCACCGACATGATTCCGCCGCCGGCCAGTGCCCAGTAGCGCCCCATCAATTCCCAGTTGCCGAAATGGCCGGTCACACCCACCTGTGCCATCCGCTCGCCCATGGCCGCCTCCATGCTGGGTGCCGCCACAAACCAGCGCTGCATCCGTGCCGCCGAGTCGCGGGTGAACCACAGCAAATCCAGCATCACCAACGAAAAATGTTGCAGGGAACGGCGCAGAATACGGCGCTTTTCGGCCGGGGTCTTCGTGTCTCCGAAGGCCAGGTCCAGATTCTCCAGGCCCAGGCGGCGGCTACGCCGCGAGCACACATAGGCCGTCCCGCCCATCACCCGCGCCAGCGCCAGCACCAGCCAACGCGGCAGACGCGGCAGCACCGCCAGTCCCACTCGCATCAATGGAGCTTCCACCACCTGGCGGATGGTCTTCAGCATCGATGGCGGGCGGGCCATATCCAGTACTCGCCCCTCACGCCTCTGTCGCGACGGCATCCGTCTCGACTGCCGGGCGGCTCTTCCAGCGTTTGTGCAGCCACAGCCACTGGGCTGGATCGCGGCGGATTTCGTCCTCAATGATCGACGTATAGACAGCGGTAAACTTGCGCAGGGTTTCCGCCTTACGATCCGGGGGCGGCTCCAGCGGCGGCCGCACCTCCAGGCGGTGGTGCCCATCCGGCAGACGCCGCATAAATACCGGCACCACCGGCGCACCGGTCTGCGCCGACATCAGCGCCAGCCCCGGCGTCGTCGATGCCATCTTGCCAAAAAAATCCACATACACCCCCTGCGATTGCGGCCGGTTCTGGTCGAGCATAAAGCCCACCAACTCTTTCTGGCGAAGGGCCCGCACACAGGCGCGATAGGCATTATGCGACGGCAGCGTCTTCAGGCCGGCCTTCTGGCGCAAGCCCCACCAAAACGTATTCAGTCGCTTGTTCTTGATAATCTTGGTGATGATCGTAACCGGATACCCCAACAGTCGCGACGCAAATAGCCCCATCAGGTCGTAGTTGCCAAAATGCGCAATCAGAATCAGCACCCCCTTGCCGCGCTCCAGAGCCGCACTGACGATGTCCTGGCCGCGCACATCAATGCGCGCGCCGATCTCGGCCTCGCGTCCGCCGGCAAACTGCAAAATTTCCACCACGTTCAGCACTTGGTGGTGGCACATCGCCACATAGAGCGCCTTCAGTTCCTGTGCGGTCTTGTCCGGAAAGCTGCGCGCGAGGGTCTCCAGCACATACGGTCGGCGCAACCGCACCCCATGCGCCAGCAGCCAGCCCCCGCCTCGAGCCAGCGCCGATGCCCACCGGGACGGCAATCTGCCCACCACCTTTGCTACACTTTTTAGACACCACGCCGTCATGAATTCAGGCTACCCTACAACCCTACCGCTGCCAAGCTTGTCGTTTCTCCCTGTCTTTTTCTCCGACCGATTTCGCCTAACCTGAATAATTCATCAAGCTGCCGAATGCGATAGATTTTGATGAATATCGCTTCGTAAGGATGACGAATCGATGCGGCGTTTGGGCGGGAGGCACTTTTCAGTGATTTGGATGTGATCCGGGCACAG
>JAQUJC010000058.1 GCA_028681135.1 Kiritimatiellia bacterium
CACGACCAACCCGGCCATGGAATAGAGTTCTTTGCTCAGTCGGCCCGTGTCGCCGGAAAACTCCGTGGCCAACTCGTCCGCCGGCATGACCGCCAGCAGGCTGCGTCGGAAGATGCCTTGCCAGCCCTGATCAAGACGGTCATAGCCAACCCGGCTAAAATTCTGGCGCTCGGGGTCAAACAAGCTGTTTTGTCGAGGGTCAATCTTATGTTTCATAATAGCTGCATTCCATTGCTGATCATGCTGTTACAATACGCGAGGCAATGGAGGAAGTCAAGTGTAAAATTAACATATTTCTCTCCGCAACAGATAATTACAACAACAAATGCCTTTTGTCGGTGGCACCACGGTGTGGAAAATATCTACACATCGAGGTGTGTCCGTTCCAGCATCTGGCTCAGATCGGTCTCAACGATTTTCTTTTGTTTGTCGGATAGCGCCAGGATATCCTGGAGGCCCAGGGCCAGATGGGGAATATACATTTCCATATAATGACGTTTGCGGTTGGCCTCGGCGGCGCGTTTGCGGCGGCCGAGATAGACCACCAGGCGCCGTCCGAGTTCCTGCAGGGCGAAGGTCATCTCTTTGAGAATTTCGGGGTAATGGGCGATGGCTTCCTTGCTTTCACTGGTGAAGGGTACCCACACGCTGGCAATATGCAGAAAAAACGCCATGGGGCCGATGGGCAGGGAGCCGCGGGGTTGCGCCAGGCCATAGGTTTTCCAGTTCACCGCTTGCATGGCGTCGGTCATGGCGCAGGCGCCGCTCATGTAGAGCAGCGGGGCGCGATTGGCAAAGCGCATCACGCGCACCGAATCCTCCGCCCCCAGGTCCGGATTCTCACCAGGCTTGGCACAGGCCACGCCGACTTCCACCAGGAAGGGATTGCCCCGGTAGACTTCCGGCGAACGGGTCACCGCCGTATAAAAGTCCGCCGGGAATTCCTTTTTCAGGCCCGCGAGGATTTGGTCTTCGCCAATGGGCGCGAGGCAGTCCAGGGGCGGCCGCATCAGTTTGGTGTCCTGGATCGCGGTGTAGAGCGCCTCGATTTCCCGATGCGCCACCCGCGTGGGGTTGGCCTTGGGGTTCAACTCCGCCCGGTCGCAAATATCCTGGGCGACCCGGACGCTGACCCGCGAAAAATCTTCGTGCAAGGCGCCCTTGAGCGTCCGCGCCCGGCTATCCTTGAGCATTTGCATCAGCAGTCCCAATTCGACACCGTGGGGATGCGGCTGGATGGCTTCCACCGGCGGCGGCAGGGTCTTGACGGCCCGGTCATAGGTCTGCCAGGTGCCCTCCTCTGGTTGGAGCGCCCCGGTCGCTTTATCCTTTTTGAGCAACGTGACCTTAAAGTGGAGGCGCAGATGCGGATTGGCGACGGCACATTGCTTCAGATACTCATCCACCGACAGTCGGCCGCGCACATACTGGGCCGCCATTTCGATCGCAACCTGGGTGCCATGGCTATAGCAAACCGGGTCGCCGTCCTCCTGCTCCGGCGGAAACTCCGGCCGCCAGTCCACCTGCTCGTTGCGCAGCACCGCCGGCTTGTTGGCGCGGGTATCAATCTGGACCTCCTGACGGTGGGCCGGAGTGGATTTTTTTGTTTTCGACAGGATGACCGTCGCCGCGCCGGTCGTCAGTTGCCCATACATGCCGGCGGCGCTGATTCCAATACCCTGCTGGCCGCGCGACATCCGCAAACGATGGAACTTGGAGCCGTAGAGCAGCTTGGCAAAGACTTTCGGAATCTGTGTACGCACGATGCCCGGCCCGTTGTCCTGGACACTCACCACAAACCGTCCGTTGGCCACCTGCCGCAATTCCACGGCAATCTCCGGCAACTGCCCCGCCTCTTCGCAAGCATCCAGCGCATTATCCACGGCCTCCTTGACGGTGGTCATGATCGCCTTGCGCGGGCTGTCGAACCCCAGGAGATGACGGTTCTTGAGAAAAAACTCAGACACCGAGATGTCCCGTTGCTGGCGGGCCATACTTTCCGCGGTTTCCTTAGTGCCGGTCTTTTGTGCCATTGGTCGTTACTCCATAGTCTCGTCAATACGGTTCCGCATCATGACGCCCCCCCCCCTGCGCCTCGCATCGATCAGATGCTTTTGATAATCTTCTCTTCGCTGGCAACAAGAATGCGATGCAGCTCGGCGGCATCGTTGCTGTCGCGCATTTCGAGCAAGAGGCTGGTCTGGTGGCACATCATGCACAAGCGCGCCAGCACATGCAGGTGAATGCGATCATCCTGGCTACAGATCAAAAAGAAAATATCCGTCGTCGAGCGGTCCGGGGAGCCAAAGGGCACCTGGGCGATTGTCTTACCCACCACAATAAATGAATCCTCGAACATGTAGGGCTCGTGATTGCGCGGATGCAGGAGGGCCAGGCCGCCGGAGAGAGCGGTGGAACATAGTTTTTCCCGTTCGATCAGACTCTCCAACAATTCCGCGCGATAGCACAGCTTACCCGTGCTCTCCGCCAGTTCCACCATGTCGCGCAAGACCGAGGCCTTGGTGCGGCTACTCATCTGCGGCTGAATCCAGTCGGGCTGGATCAAGGTCGGAATGATCGCCACATCATGGGACAGATCGTGGTACTTGGCGGTGCTGCGCCGGTGAAAATCACTCAACGGTTCGTCATCAAAACCCAGCAATTGGCGCGAGGCCCACTCGTCGAGATCGTTATGGCGAAAGACCAGCCGACCGCCATGACGCTCACACGGTATTTCTCCGCGACGGGCCAACTCTTCGACGCGGTGTTCCGTCAGATGCAAGAATTCCGCGGTTTCCGCCAAATTGAACATTCGATAGGGCATGGTTACATCGTCTCCCAGCGGTCCCGAACCTCAGATTTTCAGCAGGCCGACCAGAAAAGCGATCAAGAGAGCCAGGGTCAGCGCAAGCACGCCCGCGGTCACCCAGGGAAACGGAGTGCCCTCCAGTCGGCGACGGCACCCTTTGGAATAGAATGCGGCGGCACCGGTGGCGAGTGTCACCAGCAACATTACTAGGAAAAAGGCCTGGTTTTTGCCCGCCCACACCGCCGGTTCCGCCCCCGGAGACCCAGACCCGCCCATGGCGGCCTTGCCGACCAGCGGTAGAATTGTGCATTGAAACAAAAATAGCAGCCCAAACGCAAAGGAAAGCACCTGCCCCGTGTGCGGTGCCGCAACCCACGCCTGAAGATTCAGGGGGGCGTGGTCGTTTGCGGCTCCCGTCTTGACTTGCGCTGCCGGTTTCATAAGCAAGGCATTGTCCATATATAGCGGCACAATACAAGCAAAACGAATGCCCGCGCACCCCCGTGGCTTCCCCGGCATCTCGCGCGCGTAGCGGTGGGGGCGTGCGCATTGCCAATTTTGCCAGCCATGATATAGTACGGAGTTGTGCAAGAACTGAGGGAACTCGCTTATGACACGTGACGCCATTCAACTTCGCAAGGCCCGCTTTGGTGATGGCCGTGCCATTTTTCAACGCATTAAAGCCCACCCCAATGAATTGGTGCCACGGCCATTGAGCGACATTATGCTGAACATCGACCGCTTCCTCGTCGCAGAACTGGACGGCGAAATAGTTGCGACGGCCTCGTGGTCGGTGCTGCCGGAGCTCGATCCCACCAAGAACCCCTCCATTGAAATCCAATCGGTCTCGGTACGCGACGATCTGCAAAAGCATGGCCTGGGACGCCGGATGGTCGAGGCGGCGATGGAACGAGTCGCTGAATTCAAGCCGGACCAACTCATTGTCCTGACGTTTACGCCCCCGTTTTTTGCCAAGCTAGGCTTTCACCCCATCCCCAAGGAAAAAATCCTCTACAAACTCTACAAGGGCTGCATGAATTGCGCCAAGTACGACTCCCCCCTGACCTGCCCCGAAGTGGCCATGGCCCTCACCCCGGCCCCCCGCGAGGCCTCATTGTGAGGCGCTCGTCTTCCGGGCCGGTGTGCCGGTGGATCAGACGGATGGCCACCGGCGTGCTGCTGTGCCCGCTGATCGCCAGCGGCTGGTCCGGGGTTCAGCATGTACAAATTACCCGTGCGGCCGCCCGCAACCTTCCTAACGAGATGGCCGGGTTCCGCTCCTTTGCCCGGCCCATGGCCTTCCCCAGTATTTTCCCCGATCTCTGGCGGCTGTCGGATTCCACCGAGGGCCCCCGTCACTATTTCGAACCCGACCGCTTCGCGCCCGATTTCGATCTTATGCAGTTGAACAGCAATCGCCTGGTTGCCTTTGACACGCAGATTTTGGAGTCCCCGGACGTGATCGGGATCGCGCCCTGGACCATTATGGAGCTGATGGAGGACATGACCGAATCCATGCGGACCAACGACTGGATGTGGGCGGCCCGCTGCGGGGCGGCCATGAGCCATTATCTGGGCGATCTGCACATGCCGCTGCATTGTACCCGCAACTACAACGGCCAGGAGACCGGCCAACACGGGGTTCATTCGCGCTTTGAATCCGATATGGCCAAGGCCTTTGTCCAGTTTGACGACATCGTGCCGACGCCGGCCGTATATATCGAGGCTCCATTTCGCGCCCTGCTTGGCTGGGCCGCCGACTCAATGGCTGTTGCTCCTGAGGTGCTGCGCGCCGACGTGATGGCCACCCGGGTGGACAATGGCCGCACCGACACGGAACCGTATTATCTCAAGCTGTGGGAGCTGACGTCCGACATTGTCTACGAACGCCTGGGTTCCGCCGCCGGCCACCTCTCCTCCATCTGGTATACGGCCTGGGTCAATGCCGGCCGCCCCCCCATTCCTGACGCATTCGAAGAGCTGCCCGCTTACTCCGTTTTTAGCGGCGTCGGCATCGACCCGCCCGAGATTGACGGCCAACACCGACGCCAACAGAAGCAGAAGTTCGATGTCATTATATGGGGGGTCATGGGGGCCTTAGCCCTGGTTGTCATCGGCTCGTCCCTTTATCGCGGTGCCCAGGCGCGGCGCCCCCCTGCCCCGTGAAACGCGAACGCCTGGATGTGATGCTGGTTGACCGCGGCTTGGCCGAAAGCCGCGAGAAAGCCAAGCGCCTCATTCTGGCCGGCCATGTGCTGGTCAACGATGCGCCGGCCACTAAGGCTGGCCATGAATTCCCGCAGGATTGTACCGTGCGGGTCCGCCAACAGGACCGATTTGTCAGCCGCGGCGGCCACAAGCTCGAAGAAGCCTTCACCCGCTTTGCACTCCTGACGGCCGACAACAAAGTCTGTGTTGATATCGGCGCTTCCACGGGCGGATTCACCGACTGCCTGCTGCAACACGGCGCCGCCAAAGTCTACGCGGTCGATGTTGGCAAGTCCCAACTCCATTCGCGATTGGCTGGGAATCCGCGCATCGTCGTTATGAATGCCTGCAATGCGCGCCATCTCCAACCGGAGGATTTGCCCGAGTGGGTCGACCTCGCCGTAACGGATGTCTCGTTCATCTCCCTGCGTCTGATTCTGCCCGCGATTGATCGACTCCTGCGCCCCGGCGGCGAAACCGTCGCCCTCATCAAACCCCAGTTCGAAGCCGGCCGCCATGATGTGGGCAAAGGCGGCGTCGTTCGCAATGCCGCCACCCGCCAGAAGGTGGTTGAGCGCATTCGCGAGTTTGGCTGTACCACCCTGGGCTGGGAATGGCTGGGCATTTGCCAGTCGCCAATCCAGGGCCGGGCAGGTAATATCGAGTTTCTCAGCTATTGGAGAAAGCCGTCATGAACATCGGAATTTTTGCCAATTTAGACAAACCGGCGGCCGCCGCGACGTTGGCCGACCTGGCGACGAGCGCCAGCGATCTCGGTGTCAAGCTGGTGGTCTGCAACGCGGAAACCGCGCGCCTGACCCCCGGTGCCAAACAAGTCGCCCCCGCCCGGTTTGGCAAAGCGATAGACTGGCTGCTGTCGCTGGGCGGCGATGGCACCGTCTTAAAGTCCGTGCGACTCCTCAATGGGGCCAGCGCGCCCATCCTCGGCATCAATCTGGGAAATCTGGGTTTTTTAACCAATGTCCCCGACACCCATGCGGTGGAGGCCCTGCGCGCCATTGCCAGCGGTGCCTGCGAGACCATCGCCTATCCCCTGATTGAGGCGCGCGTATTACGCGGACCCCATCGCAAATGTTTGGTTCGGGCTCGCGCGCTCAACGATGTCGTCTTGGGCTGGGGCACGTCGCCGCGAGCCACCATGATCGAGCTAGAAATCAACCGTCACCCGGTGGCGTCCTTTGTATGCGACGGCCTCATTGTGGCCACGCCCATCGGCAGCACCGGGCATGCCCTGTCCGCCGGGGGGCCCATCTTGCACCGCGAAACCCAGGCGCTGGTCATCGAACCCATCTGCCCCCATACCCTCAGCAATCGGCCGGTGGTGATTCCCAACGACCACCGCATCGTCCTGCGCGTGGCCGACCGGCGCAAAAAACTACTGCTATCAGTTGATGGCCACTCCCAGGGGTGGATGGGTCACGGCGATGTACTGGAAATTCGCAAGGCGGCCCAAGGCGTACGATTTATCCACCTGCCGGGTGCATCCTGGTTCAAGTTGCTCACCCAGAAGCTCCACTGGCGCGGCTCCAGCGCCGAACCCAAGTAAGGCCCCGCCCGCGCAACACGCCCCGCACCCTATTCACGCCGAATGCGTCGAATGCGCGTGGTTCACCATTGACATCCCCCCCCGCCATTCCCCACAATACGCGCGTTTTAATGACCCATTTTGCCAATGGAGCAGAACATGATACTTAATGAAAAGGAAGAGCATATGAAATGGATTCCGATTTGCCTGACCCTGACCCTGGTTTTGAGTCTGGCGGCTTGCAACAAGACTGAACTCAGCGCCGACGAACCCGCTGCACCGACTGCCGATGCACCCCTCCAGACCGCGCCAGTCCCCATGGTGGACCAGTCTGCGGCCCCAGCAGAACCCTCTGCTGAATCAGCCGTTGACACCCTCGACACCCCCCCCCCCGTCCCGACGGCGGAACTGTCCAAAACGGTGGTGAAAGTGGGCCAGCATGATATCACGGAAGCGCAAATCCAAGAGGTCATGGATGTCTTTTTGCAACGCTCCGCCGGTCGTATTCCCCCCGAGCAACTGACCCAAGCCCTGCCCGGCATTCGCGAACGTATCATCGAAGAATTGGTTATGCACCGGATCATGGTCGATGCCGTTGCCCAGGCCGGCATCACCCTGTCTGAAGCCGAATTCGACGCCATCAAAACCGAACTGGCCTCCGAACTCCCCCCCGACATGTCCATCGAGGACTATATGGCGGAAATCGGCATGAGCGCCGATCAACTGCGCGAGCAAATGCTGGTGCGTAAAATGGTCGTCGCCAAGGCCGAGGCCGTCGAAAAACCCAGCGAGGAGGACATCCGCGCATTTTATGACGAAAACCAAGAGGGCTTCGTCCAGGACGAAACCGTCAGCGCTTCGCATATCCTGATCAAGGTCGATGAGGCCGCCGATGACGAGGCGGCCAAGACCGCCAAGCGCGAACGCCTGGAAGGTCTGCGCCAGCAATTGCTGGCTGGCGCCGATTTTGCGGAATTGGCTGAAGCCCATTCCGATTGCCCCAGTGGCAAAAATGGCGGTGACCTTGGTTCCTTTGGCCGCGGCCAAATGGTGCCCGAATTTGAAGATGCGGCCTTTGCCCAGCCCGTCGGGTCTGTTGGCGAGATCGTCACCAGCTCGTTTGGCTATCACCTGATCAAGGTCTCCGCCAAGACGGATGCCAAGGCGATGGCGTTTGACGAGGTCCAGGAGCGCATCAGCGATATCCTCTATGCGCAACAACAGCAGGATGCGGTCAGCACATTTGTGGAAGGCCTCCGCGAAGCCGCGGTCGTCGAGCGATTTGATGCGCCGGCCGAGGCAGATGAGGTTTTTGACCTCGAAGACGACGCCGAAACCCCGGCCGCCGAAGTAGTCGAAGTGGTGGAAGAAGCGGTTGCCGTCGAAGCGCCTGCCGTCGAAGCCGAAGCCGCCGAGGCGGCCGACGCGGTAGAGGATGCGGCTGAAGAAGCCGAAGCAGCGATTGAAGAAACCGTGACAGACAAAGCCGCTGCGGTTGAAGAGGCGGTTACTGAAGAAACGCCTGCCGTCGAACCCGAAGCCGCCGAGGCGGTCGAGGATGCGGCTGAAGAAGCCGAAGCCGCGATTGAAGAAACCGTGACAGACAAAGCCGCCGCGGTTGAAGAGGCCGTTGCCGAAGAAGCGCCTGCCGTCGAAGCCGAAGCCGTCGACGCGGCCAACGCGGTAGAGGATGCGGCTGAAGAAGCGGTTGAAGCGGTCGAAGAAACCTCCGCCGTCGAGACAGTCGTCGAGACGGTTGAAGCTGTGACTGAAAAAGTCGAAGACACCCTCGAAGAGGCCGCCGCCGCGGCTGCTCCCGTGGTCGAACAGGCCGTCGAAGAAGCCCAGGACGTTGCAGAACACGTCGCTGATGGCATGCAGGAGGGCATGAAGAAAGCCATGGAGGCCCCGACACCTGCCCCGGCCGATGAAATCGTGCCAGCAGACACACCTTAATCTCTCCCTTGATTACCAGGCCCGGCGCAAGCCGGGCCTTTTCTCTGCTCAGAACATGGCTTTCCTGGCAGCCGATCCCCTGCTGGTTGTGGTCTCTGCCCCTAGCCCGCGGCGAGAATACGGAAGGCGATGTCGCGGGGGGTGCTGGAGAGATCGGCGTGGTGCTCGAGCAGTCCGCCCATCAGGGCGCGGACTTCACGGAAAACGCGTTCGGGCAGCGAGGGGGGCAGTTGCCCGGTGAGCATCTGACGGATCGCCTGCCGCGCGGCGGGGCTAACTGTGCGCCCTCGCCGGGACGTGGCGCAGGCCTCGCACAGCAGCGCCCCATGAGCCACATCGAGCCGCGCAGGGGCCTCCCCTCGCAGGTCCGCGTGACATTGTGTACAGACATCCCACCGGGGGGCCAGGCTCAGCTCGTGCAGCAGCAGCAGCTCAAGGCGAGGCAGGAACGCGGGCCCGGGCGTACGGGCCGCTAAACGCTCCAGAGAATCGCTCAACAGCTCATGGAATCCAACCGGGGCGGGCCCGAAGGGCATGGCGCGGTCAAACAGCCCCACCGCGTAGGAAGCCACTGCACACGCCCGCCAGTCCCTGCGAAAAGCGGGGCGGGTCGCCAATGGCGCGCACTCCTTCAAAATGTGCAGATGACGGTTTTCGCGGGCATAAAACAGAATTTCACAGGTATAAAAGAGGTCCACCTGCCCGAGAAAGAGGCTGCGGTCGCGTTGACTGCCCTTGGCCAGCGTGGCCAGCTTGCCGTATGTGCGCGTCAGCCACACGATAACCCGCGACGTGTTGCCGAAGGGATACATCCGAAGGGCTATCGCTTCATCTTTCAAGATCATGGGTCTAGAATATCCTGCCAAGCCGCGGGGTCGGCATCCAGCCAGGCGGTTTCCCGAGCGCGCATGGCGCGACGAGTCGCCGGGGTGTCGTCGTCCGCCCCCGTCAAGTGGTCCAGTCCGTGGGCAATATACAACGCCAATTCGCGGGCAGGGCCATCTGGACGCTGCTGCCCTTCGACAAGGGCGCGCTGTGCATTGACCACGATTTCAGCCGTGGGCGCCGCCACACCCGGGATGCCCGCATAGGCCTGCGTCACGACATCGGTTTGCTGGCGAACGCCAAAACAGCCGGCCTTATAGTCCGGCATTGCCGCGTCATCAACCAGCATCAGGACGATCTCGGCAAAAGGCAATGGGGCGTCAGCCGGAAAGGCCCGCCGCACCAGTTTTCGGAACAGGAACCGGAGTTTTGTCGGACGCACCGGCAACACCCGCTGACGGTTGAGCAGGCTGATCTTCACGTGGATAGGGGCTCCTTCCATGCAGGATGTTCGATAACGAAAATACGAAGGAGTCACGAATCTCGTGCAAATCCTCCAGGGTGATCGGACACAAATCCAACTGCCCATCGAGCAGCTTGTCGCGCATCAGGGTGTCCACCATCTCGCCGATGCGGTTGGGGGTTGGCTTTTCCAGGGAGCGTGACGCGGCTTCCACCGTATCGGCCAGCATCAGCACGGCCAGCTCGCGCGTCCATGGCCGCGGCCCCTCATAGCGGAATGAGGCCTCCAGGCCGGAGTCTTCCGCCAAATCGGCTTCCTTCAGTGCGCGCCGGGCCAACTGGTAAAAATAGGATGTCAGCGACGTGCCGTGATGCGTGGCGATGCCCTCGCAGATCGGCCTCGGCAATTTATAGCGCTTGGCTAACGTCAGGCCTTCCTTCACATGCGACTGGATCACCAAAACACTCATGCCGGGGGCCAGATTATCATGAGGATTTTCACCGCCGCGTTGATTCTCGGTAAAGAATTCCGGCTTGGAGAGCTTGCCAATATCGTGATAGCTGGCACAGACGTGTACGAGCAGTCCGTTGGCACCAATGCGATTAGCGGCGGCCTGGCCGATGGCACCAACGAGCAGGCTGTGATGGTAGGTGCCAGGCGCTTCCATTGCCAGGCGCTGCAGCAGCGGGTGGGCCATGTCTGTCAGCTCCAGCAACGTAATGTCGGAGGTCTGGCCAGACATCCATTCCATGATGGGCAACAATAGCAAAGCAAGAATGGCGGTAACAATGCCACTGGCCAGACCAATGCTCATTTGCAAGAGGAAGGTGGACGGCAGATAGCGAATCATGGCGGCCAAGGTCAGGGCCAACGCCACTTCAAACAGGCCCAGGGCCAGCCCGGCGCGCATGACCTGTGAGCGTTTACGCACATGGTGCAGCATCAGCGCCGCCAACGTCGAGCCGCCCAGCCCCAGCAGCAACAGTTCAAAACTGCGATCAAAAATCAATGCCGCCGACACCGCCGCCCACAACCCCACTACCAACGCATAACGCGGTCCAATAATCAACGCCGCCAGCACGGCGGGCAGCGCAATGGGCATTGCAAAGGGGACCAGCCACGGGGGAATCCAGTTCAGCCCCGTCGAGACATGGCGATAGGCACTGGCCAGCACCAGCGCGAGCAGCCCCAGCGCAGTCAGATACAGCTTGCGCCGGTGCTTATGATAGGCCCCGGGCTGAATCCCGTGCAGCCACGCCGCACACATGCTCAGCACCATCAGTAAGAGCGCCGAATCGCCCAACCGCTTGATGCGACGGTCCCGAGGTGATTCCAGTGCGCTCATGCGCTTGTTATAGGCCTCGATCATGAGCACCGTTTGGGATGTAACGGTGTCGTTTTCCTCCATCAGGGTCGTCCCCGCCCGCACGGTCATCACCAACGGCAACACGGCACGGCGCGCCACGGTGCGCCGTTCCTCTGTCGGACCGGGATTGTAATCCAGATTGGGCTGCATCGACGGTCGAATCAATTCCTCGATGGTGCGCGCCGTACCCTCGATTTCCAACGCTGCCAACCGCTGCTGCGCGTCCTGCACATAGGCACGCATGGCCTCTGGTACCGATGCCAGGTTGACCAAGTCCACGGTGCGAAATGTCACCGCCTCCTCACCCATCTTGGCCACGATATCGATTGCGCCGGCCGGCACCAACCCTTGGAATCCGTTATCGCGGTCCTCGTCAGATACCATCCCCTCCATCCAGACGTCGTGCAGGCTTTCCTTCAGCACGGCCAGCGCATCCATTTCCTTGCCGGCGGGGAACAATTGCCGTAGTTCTGAACCGGGCACCATGACACCGAGTAAATCGGCGGCCACCGCCAATCCGGAGTCTAGACGCGCCGCCGCCGCCGCCGTATCCGGGATCGGCCCCGCGGCCCCCTGTGCCAGAGCATTATCAATATCCAAGCGAAGGGTCACCGCCCGCCTCGCCAGTTTCTCCATCGTCCGCCAAGCCGCTTGCAGCGGCCCCACTTGGATGGAAAACACGGGCACCACCGCTTCTGCGGCCTGTCGCCGAAGTAATTCCGTGGCCGCTAAATTAGTGCATTCAAAATCCACAGCCGCCACCACGGTAGCGGGAGCACGCTGCCCTTCGGCCAGGCCGACATGGCGCCGGGGGCCGCCCAAATGAAGCAGCACCACGCCGATCAACCACACGCCCAACAGAATCAGGACGTTAATTATCAAATTCCAGCCGCGTTTGTGCAGGGTGGTTTCCTCGCGCCGGAGCGGCCGGGCTTTTGTCATTTTTTTGCGGAAGTTGCGTTTCATCCGATCGGGTCTCCATTGCCTGCGCCGCGCTCGCGGCCCTTGTAGGCATCAATGATACGCTGAACCAGCGGGTGGCGCACCACATCGGCCGCTGTCAGGCGCACCACGCCCACGCCCGTCACCTTGCGCAGCAGATATTCCGCTTCGAGCAAGCCGGGCATCTTGTGCGGCGGCAGGTCCACTTGAGTCAGATCGCCATTCACGACGGCTTTCGAGCCAAAGCCCAGACGAGTCAAAAACATCAGCATCTGTTCGCGGGTGGTATTTTGGGCTTCATCCAGAATGACGAACGCACGATTGAGCGTGCGCCCGCGCATATAGGCCAGCGGCGCCACCTCGATAACACCCCGCTCCACCAGGTCCGGCACGTCGTCGGCGGGCATCATCTCATGCAATGCGTCATAGAGCGGCCGCAGGTAGGGCAACACCTTCTGCTGCAAGTCGCCGGGCAAGAATCCCAACGCCTCACCGGCTTCGACCGCTGGCCGCGTCAAAATGATGCGGGAGACTTCATTTTTCAGCAGTGCCGAGACCGCCATAGCCATGGCCAGCCACGTCTTGCCGGTGCCCGCGGGCCCCAATCCAAATGTCAGTTCAGACGAGCGAATGGCCTCCACAAAAACCGCCTGCCCGAACGTGCGCGGAAAAATGGGGGCACGCCCGGGTGCCACATCAATCCGCATGCCTAGCAGCTTCTCAAAATCGCTGCCGCGGCCATCCCGATACGCCTCACGGGCATAATCCACCGTATGCCGGTTCAACGACAGCCCCGAATTGCGGGCACGCAGGAGCCCTTCGACAAAACCATGGGCCGCCTCAAGCTGATCGGCTGCTCCCGAGAGCTTCAACCACAGATCGCGAGTGAGTGCCTCGACCCCAAACGTTTCCTCCAGCGCCGGCAGGTACTCGCCCCGCGCGCCGGTCACATCCTGGGCTTCGCGGGAATTGTCAAAATGAATGATACGTTCTGCCATACTCCTCCGCTCAGTGCCCCCGTGACTCCCGAGTCAAGGCCTCCCGTAGCGCCGTGTGCAATTGTTCGAGCGCCTGGGGCATCACCCGGGTGCCGCCCAACACCGGCATGAAATTGGTATCCCCCTCCCAGCGTGGCACGATATGCCAATGCAGATGGTCCTTCAGCCCCGCCCCGGCGGCGGCCCCTTGGTTGATGCCCATATTAAAGCCATCTGGATGAACCACCTCTTGCAGTAACCGCTCGCCCAGGCACACCAGTTCTATCATCGCGCCTCGTTCCGCGACCATCAATTCTCCCAGCGTGGCGACATGACGGCTTGGCACCACCATCAGATGCCCACTGGTGTAGGGATAGCGATTCAGGAGCAGTAACACACCGTCACCCCGACAAATCACCAGGTTCTCGGCATCCTGCTCCGGGCCCGCAGTGCTGATCCGGCACAAGAAACACCCGGTCTCTTTCGGCGCCCGGATAAAGTCAATCCGCCATGGCGCCCACAATTTCTGGATTTCCATATACGTGGACATATCAGATGTAGGATACCCCAAACCCGGCCCCCGCACAGCCCAAATTCACCAATCGTCAGCCAATCAGCCCTATTCAGCCCACACCATAGGGGGCGCGCCGACTTTCCGGGATGAAGCTGTTGGCGGCGGCATCCCGGTTCATCGCCACAAAATCCGTCTCCTGCAGGCCATGCCAGTCGGCCAACGCCTCATATTCGTGATTCAAGTCATAATTGAACGTCCCGGGATCGTCCGCATTGATACACACCTTGATCCCCGCGGCCCGAATGGCATTGATGGGATACTCGGCCAGCGACGAAATGGACTGGGTCAGAATATTGCTGGTGGGGCATAACTCCAGCAAAATGCCCCGTTGCGCCACCTCCTCCATCAGCGCCGGATCGCGATAAATCTGGACCCCATGTCCAATCCGCTCGGCACCGAGATCATCCAATGCACTCCGAATGGACTCACTCGAGGTCGGGATTCGCGACTCCCCGGCATGGACCGTCAGATGCATCCCCGCCTGCTTTGCCTTCCGAAATAAACCCGCAAAGGGCTTGCCACTGAAATTTGCTTCGTCATTGGCCAAGTCCATGCCCACAAATGTATCCCGGTTGCCCAAAATAAAATCGGTTACCCGCGTCGCCGTTTCGATATCCCACTCCCGCCCCAAGATGCCGATCAGTCCGGTGGCCATCGGACAGGCCGCCACGGCCTTGTCCATTCCCTCCAGGATCGCCCCATGGATGGTGTCAAAATCGAGCGCCGTCCGCTCCCCCTGAATAAAGACCGGTGAATAGCGCAGCTCCAGCACCCGTACGCCCTCCGCATACGCGTCCTCGCACACCTCGCGCGCCATGCGCCGAATCCGCGCCGGCGTGGACAGCACGCGGTGGATTAATCCGAACTTCTCCAGAAATTCTTTCAACCCCTCCACGGGAGTGGTAATCAGGATGCATTCCCGTAGCTGCTCCTCCGTGGCATCCGGCGGCAACAGACCATCCTCCCGCACCCATTCCTTCATCGTGGAATAGCGGATGGAGCCCTCGAGATGACGATGCAGCTCGACTTTGGTAATCGTGTTCACGTTCATAGGCGCAGTATGGGATTCCCCGCGTGGTCCTGTCAAACGGCGAAAATGGATTATTCCAGCTCCAGCAACGTCTCATCCGGGAAGAATTCTTCCCAGAGCAGGGTCTTTAACTCTGGGATTCCCTCACCCAGTTCCGCGCACATTTCCAGAGGCTTTTCGTTTGTCACGCGCTTGAACGCCGCCAGATGCTCTTGTGCCGTCGGTTCATCCATTTTATTGGCAATGACGGCATAGGGGCGTTCGGCCAAGTCAGGATTATACAGACGCAACTCGTCGCGCAGACTCAGAAAGTCCTGGGTGGGGTTGCGCCCGTCCACGCCGCCCATATCAATTACAAAGAGCAGGAATCGGGTTCGCTCGATGTGGCGCAGAAAATCGTGGCCCAGCCCCACCCCCTTGTGGGCATCTTTGAGCAAGCCGGGAACATCCGTGACGCGCAGGCTGTGGGTCACATCAAAAATGACGGACCCAACTTGGGGATAACGCGTGGTGAACGGATAGGCCGCAACCTTGGGTTTGGCGGCGCTGAGTTGCCCCAGCAGAGTCGATTTGCCCGCGTTGGGATATCCCACCAGCCCGACCTCCGCAACCGTCTTCATGATCAGGCGCAGAGTTTTGATCTCTCCGGGTGTCCCCTCCGTATATTCCCGTGGGGCCTGATGGGTGCTGGTTTTAAAATGGATGTTGCCCCGTCCGCCGCAGCCGCCCTGAGCAATCTTCAGTTCGTCGCCATCGGTCAGTACGTCGCCCAGCCATTCATCCGTTTCCGCATCGCGAATTTCGGTGCCCAGCGGCACTGCCACGTACTTGTTCTGACCGCCACGGCCATATTGCTGCTGGCCGCGCCCCTTCTCACCGTGTTCCGCACGCACCAGCGGCTCAAAATGCAAATCCAGTAGCGAGGCCACATCTTTGGACGCCCGCAAAAAGACGCTGCCACCATCCCCGCCATCCCCCCCATCCGGTCCGCCGCGGGGGATGTATTTTTCGCGGCGAAAAGAGGCCACACCGTCCCCGCCGTTTCCAGCGAACACCTGAATGCGAACCCGATCAACAAATGTCAGTGGTTTCATAGTGATGTGCGGAATCTATCAACGCCAGTCGGCCCGCGTCGCTGTCCCAAGCAAAAGGGCGGTGCCTCGCGGCCCGCCCTTCGTCGTCCGGTAGCGGAAAAAACGTGTCTTACGCCTGAACCAGCTCTTGGACATTGACGCGTTTGCCATCGCGGTCGAATGACACCACGCCATCCACTAGTGCGAACAGGGTGTAATCCTTGCCCATGCCGACATTGAGCCCCGGTGATTTCTTGGTGCCCAATTGACGGACCAGAATGCTGCCCGCAGTGACAGTTTCACCGCCAAAACGCTTGATGCCACGCCGCTGCCCGTTGCTGTCGCGCCCGTTGCGGCTGCTGCCTTGACCTTTTTTGTGTGCCATTGTTGTGCTCCTTATCCTACGCGATCGACGCGATCTTCACCTTGAGGAGATTTTGGCGATGCCCCACCTTGCGGTGATAGCCTTTGCGACGCTTTTTCTTAAACGCCACGACTTTCGGTGCGCGATACTCCTCCACCACCTCGGCCATTACTTTCGCTCCATCGATTGTCGGTGTACCGATTGTTAGCTCGGTGCCGTCATTAATCGCCAGCACCCGGGGAATTTCGACGGACTGCCCCGCCTCGGCGCCTTCGAGCAATTCGACCGACACCACATCTCCTTGTTGAACCCGGTATTGCTTACCACCGGTTTCGATTACTGCATACGCTTCCATCTGAATCCTCATTTCCTGGGCGGCTCTGTGCCAACCCCATGCGACAAATAGACCGGCACCATACGCACCCCCCCCTGGCCTGTCAATCCCAGGTTCAAAAAGTTTTTCACTTCCGTGGGTTGACGAACACCGCTGGGCGTGATACACAAACAGCATCGTCTGAGGATTTGGGGGGTTAGCTCAGTTGGTAGAGCGCCTGAATGGCATTCAGGAGGTCGGGAGTTCGAACCTCCTACCCTCCACCAAATCCCAGACGCCACCGCCGCTTCAAGCGGCTTTATTTTTTTTAGGGCCTGGGACCCAAGCGCCTGTTCCGCCTTCCCCAAAATAGTTCTGGCTTTGCCTTGCACCGGCACCCTCAATCGGGCTAGGCTTCCTTCTTTGCCACAACCTATGTGGTTTTTAACCGGAAGGGAGGCCCACGCTCCTCACCGCTGTTTGAATGCACACACCAAAACCTGGGCGCTGGCGCCCTTGATGGAGACCGGAACATGACATTAAAAGAAACCCTTGAGCGATCAGCTCAAAAAAATAGCGACCAGGTTTTGATGAAATTCAAGCGCCTGGGCGGATGGCAAACCCTGACTTATCGCCAGTTTCTCGACCAGGTACGCACCATTGCCGAAGCGCTGGTCCGCGACTGCCACATTCGCCCCGGCGATCGGGTGGCCCTCCTCGGCCCCAACTCCCCTGAATGGTGCGCCATTCATTACGCCATCACCGGCATTGCGGCCATTGCCGTCCCCATCGATGCCAAGCTCCAGGAACAGGAAGTCACCCACATCCTCACTGATTCCGGCGCCGCCGTCCTGCTGCTGGAGTCGAATGGCGACACCAACATCCTCGACACGGCCAAACGCTGTCCCGCCCTGCGCCACCTCATTTTGTATGGCGCGCAACGCCCCGCCTTCGATAATGGCAATACGAAGGGGCTTCACCTCCACGACTTTGACGAACTGCTCGCGCGCAACCAGGAACAGGCCGCCGGGCACGGAGCGGCGTATGACCGCCATCAGCCTGCCGATGACGATACGGCCTCGTTCATTTACACCTCCGGTACCACCGGGCGCCAGAAGGGCGCCATGCTCTCACACGGTAATTTCGTCGGCAATTTTGACTCCCTGGATGCCGCCATCGAAATTCTCCCCGATGACAATTTTATGGTCATTTTACCGCTTCACCATTCCTTTGCCTTCACCGCCTGCCTAGTCACCCCGATTGCCTCTGGCACCCAGATGAGCTTTGTGGAAAGCCTGCGCACGATTGGTGATAACATCCGTGAGGCGTCTCCCACCATTGTGCTGGCCGTTCCCCTGCTGCTGGAAAAGGTGTATGCCAAGCTCCAGGCGGGGGTTCGCACCAACAAAGCGGCCAATCTCTTGTGGAAGCTCGGCATCCGCAACCCCGTCCGTCAGGGCATCCTCAAAAAGCTGGGTGGCCGTCTGCGCTTGATGGTCTCTGGCGGTGCCCCCGCCGATCCGCTGCTGTTAGCGGGCATCGAATCCGTCGGATTAAAAGCCCGTGAAGGCTATGGCCTGACCGAGTGTGCCCCCGTGCTGACGCTCTCCCCCTTCGATGAACCGATCCGCCCCGGCTCCTGCGGCAAAGTGCTACCCCATATTGAAATGATGGTCTTCGACCCCAATGACGAAGGCGTTGGCGAACTTGCAGCGAAGGGCCCCAACGTCATGAAGGGGTATTACAACAACCCTGAAGCGACGGAAGAAGTCTTCCGTGATGGCTGGTTCCTCACCGGTGACCTGGGCTACATCGATGCCGATAACTATGTCTATATCACCGGGCGCAAAAAGGCCCTCATCGTCAACCGGGAAGGCAAAAATATCTATCCGGAAGAAGTCGAGTTGCAAATCAACCAGTCGCCCCTGATCCTCGAGTCCATTGTGCTCGGCTATCGCGATCCCGGCGAGTCGGTGGGCGAGCATGTCGGCGTCATTGTCGTGCCGGACGAAGAAGGCATTGCTTCCCGCGAAACGGCTGAAAAGCGTAAGTTCAGCGAAAAAGAAATCGAAGCTCGCCTGCGTGCCGAAGTCAAGAAACAAGCCACGGCTCTTTCCGACTACAAACACCCCCGCCGGGTCCGCATCCGCTGGGAGGAATTCAATAAGACCTCCACCGGCAAAATCAAACGCTACCTCTACGCCATGAACGAAGCCATCGTCGATTAAGCCCGATCCCAGCGCGAGCGTTACACCCCATGGGTAGAAGCGCCCCCCACCATTATAATACGCACCCTGCCGACGGTTGACATGCTCGGCCTCCTCTTTCTAACCTGTATACTTCAGGCTACGGTCTTTGCTTCTCCACCCCTGCCAGTTCCTCCTGGCGGTCGCGGGATAAATCCGCCGTCGCAAAATCATCTGTCAGCGGCAAGCGCATGACGAATCGGTCCAACTCAGCCACCCGCACCAGCCCCGTCAATACCTCAAAATCCAAAATGTGCCCCCCAAACGACCGGTCCTGGCTGATGAAGTGCAAGTGATACCCCGGCACGTTCACTCCGGCCACAAAAGGCGGACAGCGAAAGCCGACGATGGTCCCCGAGATGTTGTCGCGCTCGAAAACTGGCTGGGTTTCCGCCACCTCTTTCAAGGGCGGATACGGACGGCTTTGCATCGGTACGCTGCGCGTGCGCATCTGCTTGAAATGCCCCTCGATCCGAATCGCCTGGAACATATTGTGCCGCGGCAGTTCGCGATCCAGCCACGCTACGACCCCCGCCATGTCCAGGACGCCCGGAAGGGCCAGTCGCCGGTCCGGCTGGAACCGACATACAGAAGCAAACGGCGTTTCCATGTCCAAATCCGGCGAATACACCCGGCCATCCGCCCGCACCTGGTAAAATCGTCCATCCAACAGCACCATTTCACCGTCGAGATGATCAAACGTGCCGATGCCAAAATCGCCATTGCGCTGTAGTTCCCTCAGCGACATATCCCCGTCGTAAACCCCGACCAATAACGCATCAATTGTTGACGTCTGAAATAGGGTGTTCTGAGTTGGCCCCGCACACCCCGCCAAAATCGCGGCCACCCCAATCCATGCCAGTCTGCTCCATCGTTTCATCATCCTGTGCCTCCACTTCCCCTCACTCTACCCCTCTTCCTCCAGAAAGACACCCCGAATATCCCGCCCGCCTCAGACCCCCACGGGCTCGCCCCGTGGGTGAATCAGGTCCGCCCCCACTTGATCATTGGATATTGAATATTGATATCCCTCCCTCCCCTTGTAGGCCAGCCTTGTACGGCTGGCGCGGCCCCCGCCGGGGATGTAACCCCGGCCTACAAATGCCCCAACTTGATCATTGGACATTGGACATTGGATATTGAATATTGACTTCCCCCCCCCTTCAGACCCCCACGGGCTCGCCCCGTGGGTGAATCAGGCCCACTTGTTCATTGAATATTGAATATTGATTATTGAATATTGCCCCCCCCTTATGCCCCCTTGGCATCTTAGCGCCTTTGCGTGAGCCCCCCTTGGCTATTCCTGAGTTCATGAGTTCAAATTCACCCCCCCTTGAATATTGAACATTGGACATTGGATATTGACTCCCCCCCCCCATCCCATTTTCCATCGTCTTTAGTCTACCGTCTCTAGTCTCATCTCCCCCCTACCATTTCCAATCCTGTCTAATTCTGAAAATCCTGTAAATCCTGTCTAAAATACTGTTAACGCCCTCCCCTCAATCCAGCGGACTCCTTACCGACACCCCTGGCTTATTGAGGACATGGGTATAAATCATCGTTGTTTCTACCTTGGCATGCCCCAACAACTCCTGAACGGTTCGGATATCATGTCCTGACCGCAGTAAATGTGTGGCAAAACTGTGACGCAAAGTGTGCGGCGTTACCCGCTTGGCTATCCCCGCTTTATCTGCAGCCTTTCGAATGGCCGTTTGAAACGCCGCATCGCTCACATGGTGGCGCCTCTGCACTCCAGACCGTGGGTCCACTGCCAACTGACGCGAGGGAAAAACCCATTGCCATGACCAGGATGCCCCAGCCTTTGGGATTTTATGCTCTACGACAGAAGGCAGCCATACCCCAGGCACCCCGGCCTCCCGGTCTCTCTCATACACCTCCCGCAGATCTATAAAATGCCGAGATAGCGGGACTTTCAACGCCTCGGGCAGAACCGTCACCCGATCTTTGCCACCCTTGCCCGCCCGAACAGTCACAATCCCCCGATCAAAATCTATATCCTGAATTCGCAAACGAATCAGCTCAGTCACCCTCAAGCCAGCCCCGTAGGTCAACTTCGCCATGATCTGAGCCATTCCATCCAGTTCGCCAAACAGCATCATACACTCCGCCTCAGTCAAGACGGTGGGCACTCGAGTCGGTCGCCGAGACGTCTGAAAACCGCTCAAGTCTCCTGGCTCCTCGCCAAGCACTTCTCGAAAAAGGAACACCAACGCATTGAGAGCCTGCCGTTGGGTACTGGCCGCCACATCCCGTTCCGAAGCCAAATAGGTCAGGAAACCCTTCACATCCTCCGCCGATGCCCCATCAAGCCCTACTTTTCCCCGCCACTGAACAAATCGGTTCGCCCAGTCACGATACGTCTGCTCCGTCTTCCACTGGTAATGCTTCAGCCGGAGGCGATCCACAAGCAACCTCTCCCAACCCTCCTTACCCCGATCCATCCTCTCGAGTATAATTTGCGTCGTCTCGCCTTCTATTCCTGCCTCTAACGTGGAAGCAACTTCATCTGGCTCCAGACTATGCAGTTCAGCCTGGCGAATCGCCTTCAAACGGGCTGTTCCGCCTGTTCCGCCCTGAAAAACCACCGGACGGCCTCCCGCGCAGCCTCCTCCTCCGCTGGACTGAAATTGTCCCCAAACTTCTTCCCGTCGAAATAGGCCTTGGCTGTCGCCAGCGATGCCCTCTGGCGAGTCGCCTTCAGATACCCCAAATAAACCCCAATCCCACGCTGATACTGCTCTTTAACACCAATCGGCAAGCCCTCTTCACCCAACACCCGCCGCCATTCTGCAAACGAGACTGCCCTGTTCATGTCCATGGGATCACCTCCGTCACTTTGTGTTTTCAGGTTAGGCATTTCGGGGAGCCAGGGCAACCCAAAAAGCCAAAGTCAATTCCACGGCAGGATTGGCTACCGCATCTGGTCTCCAGTTCCGTTCACCCATTGTGTTGCAAGAGAACAGATGTTCACTAATGCCCCCTGGTTTTTTCTATATCAATTTCGATTGACGCCCCACCCACGTCTACACTATTCTTTGAAATAGCCAGTTTGGCTTTTAAGGAATTCGTTTGGCCTATTAGACTGTTGGCTGAAAAGAATAATATGACTAGCCCAAAACAAGCTATACTCGCCATAATCGCGGCATGCGTTATCGCAACACTGGCCTATTTGATGGGGTTATCTAACGGGCGGCGAGACGAAGCTACACGATGGCGCCTCCTATGCCAGATGTACGGTGATACACACCGTCAATCGTGGCAGAGAATACTAGCTGACGACGCTATGCTCACCAACGCAGTCACGTTTTATGGCAGTGTTACGGGCGGGGCAGATGACATCCGAATTATTAGCTTGGCCCTCGAAGACTATCTACGCAATCCGAGTGTCCAGCCTGAAACCATGCTCGACCGCTATCGCCAAGAATTAAAATGAAAAGACAGCCAACAATGGGGTCCAGGGTACCCTCCACAAGGTGTCGGGCCCCCTGACCCCTGACGTTGGGTCCATTAGGAGAGATTAATCATGCAACGATTCATTCCGATTGTAACCGCGGGACTTGCTATTTTAGTCTTCGGATGTCGCGATAAACAACCTCCCCAATATTATTACCCAGCAGACCTAAAGACACGCTCTTTACCGGCGTGGAGTCCTACAAATGAACTACCGTTTGCACCAGGCGAGGCCGTATCTGTCGCACTCAAATATGTATCGCGGGATTCGGACGATTCTACATGGAAATGCGAAAGCATCGAGCTGTCGCCGATTGAATGGACTGATCCAATTACTTGGGAATACACTATTCGCCTAAGCCGTGAGTCTCCACGCTCTTTGGAAATCGTTAGAGTTCTACTTGACGGCAAAATATGGGAACCAGAACTTAATAAAAGGCAATGACCCAACAAAGTAGGGATTAGTAGCGTGCGAAGCCACGCTGCAATCCCAGGTTGAACAAGCCCCCCGGGGGGACATGTATTTTGCTCGTGGGGCGGTAGCCCGGAGCGGGCTACGGGGTACGCCTGGCACCGTCGGCGAGCGCGGGGCGATGGCGCGGGAGCGGGTTGGAGGAGCGTAGCGGGGCGTGAAGTCGGTGCGACCGGTGCTGCGACCGCGCAACGCTTAGCCTTTTTGCGGATGCGGGGCAAAGGGGGGCGGATCGACGCCGATGGTGTCGAATGCCGGAATAGTTTGGGGCAAGGGTAGTCATGATGCGACGGGCGGACCTCGGGCGTGTACCAGGAGTGGGTGGTGCGCAGCGGAAATAGGCCGCCAGGTGCGTTCGCGCCGTTCCATGGGGATGTCGCAATGGGGGCAGCGCGATCGTAGTCGTGGCCCGCGCCAGCCGCTTCTGGTTGCGCAGGTATAGAAAATAGTCGCGCAGCTCCTCGTCGCCCACCTCGCCGGGGCTCTTCCAGCACCAGCCCGCCAACCGGCCCACTGCCCGCACATACGACTCGATGGTCCGTTCCGAGAACCGCCGCAATTGCATCTCTTCGATCATCCGCTGCCGCAAGTTCCCCGCCGTTTCTTTCTTCGTTATCATGGTCTGTCTCCTAGGTTGCGAACGGGCTTGATTGCCCGCCCACTTCCAGCTACCATGACCCCCGTGAATCGGTACGACGAGTGTGTGATCCGTCAACTGCCGCGTAGCGGCTTAGTTCAACAATGGGGTCCAGGGTACCCGCCACAAGGTGTCGGGTCCCCTGACCCCTGACGTTCGACCCAAGAAATTATGAAATAGATTGCGCTATGGGCGACGGCGAGCAAAATACCGATAGAAAGCTCCAAGCGTACAGCTACAGGCCCCCGCGACGGCAAAAAACATGAAAAAGTGCCCGGAAATAGGCCCTACGGGCCAGAAAAGGCCATTTTCAGGCCATTTTTCGCATTTTGAGGATGAAAATCGTCGAACAAAGTAGGGATTAGTAGCGTGCGAAGCCACGCTGCAATCCCAGGTTGAACAAGCCCCCCGGGGGGACATGTATTTTGCTCGTGGGGCGGTAGCCCGGAGCGGGCTACGGGGTACGCCTGGCACC
>JAQUJC010000059.1 GCA_028681135.1 Kiritimatiellia bacterium
GGCTGCGCGATCACTTCCGACATTCAGGCGGGACACCCGTACTACCGTTGCGGAAAGCGGCGCGGCCCGTGCAGTTTGAAGACGATCCGGGAGGAAGCCTTGACGCAGTTGCTACGGGCGAGCATCCGGCGGGTCTCGATTTCTGACGAGGCGGCAGCCTTGATGTTGGCGGAGGTAGAACGCTGGGTTGAGGCGGATGCGCAAGCCCAGGCGGTGCGGGTGGAGCGTCAGAAATCGGACCTCGCACGGATTTCCGCCCGTCTGGACCGGCTGCTGGCAGCGTTCATTGATGGCGATATTGAGCGGGGCGATTTCACCGCGATGAAGGAGAAGCTAACCTTTGAAAAAGCGGCCTTGGCGGATTCCATCGCCAAATTCGAGGACAAAGGGGTGGGACGGTTCAAAACTCTGGTGGACTTCATAACGGCATCGCGCCAAGCAAAATATGATGCACAGACGGAGAATTTGGACGAATTGCGGAATTGGCACAAAAAGGTCGGTTCAAAACTGATTTTCTCAAGCCGAACATTGGGGTCTGAGCGTGGAGAGGCGCAGGCGGCCCCGCCGCCCAACGGATACGGTTCGCAAGGCGGTTCGGAAGGATTGCCCCCGCCGATCCCCATGCCTCGCGGCGGCTCTGCCGCACGCTCGGCTTGCAAAAACCATAAAAATCCCTCGCAAAATGGATCGTTTTCGTTCGTCGCCGATCCCAAGGCCCCGTTCGTCCCGATCTTGCCGCAGGATTTGAAAGCCGTAGCCCCCGCCGAAAAATTCTTCCGCTCGCTTGGGTCAAAAACCGATCCCGTCTTGCACATTCAGTACCCGCCCGAGTGGGCCGATGTGCTGAAAAACCCCAAACCGAAAGATTGGCGGAGAGGGAGGGATTCGAACCCTCGGTACCCTTTTGAGGCACACACGCTTTCCAAGCGGGCGCGTTCAGCCACTCCGCCACCTCTCCATAAAAAAATCGATGGTATAACTGGTACCGGAGATGGGACTTGAACCCATATGCCCGTGAAGGCGCCAGATTTTGAGTCTGGTGCGTCTGCCATTCCGCCACTCCGGCTTCTACAATCGCATGGGCAACCTATCTGCAACGGTCTGCGCGTGCAAGTGGAAAATCGAACGGAACAGTCGATGGGAACAGTCGATGAGCAGCCATTGTTGACAGGATTTACAGGATGCTCAGGATGGTGTTCGACCATCAACCATGAACCATTCACCACCAACCCCGCTGCCCGGCGGCGACCAACCATCCTAAAACGTGGTCAGCTTGAGGCCTACGATGCCGGCAATGATGAGCGCGATGCTAAACAGTCGTCCGAGATGGGCGGGTTCTCCAAAAAGGAATATCCCCAGGATGGCGGTGCCAACCGCGCCAATACCGACCCAGACACCATAGGCAGTGCCAAGGGGGAGTGTTTTCATGGCACCGCCCAGCAGCCATAGACTGATGGCCATGGACACAATGGTCCAGACCGTCGGCCATAGCCGCGTGAGCCCGTTAGAATACTTCAATCCAATGGCCCAGCCCATTTCAAACAGACCGGCCAATGCAAGAATGACCCACGCCATATTATGTTCCTTCTCTCAGTGGGTGGTTATAATGAGTTGGCATATCAGGGAGTACGCTATCGTGCCGTGACGACGCGATCCAGCCCAATATGAATAACCAGCGTGCGCGGGACAGGAGCCCGCGGAGAGCCCGCCGCTACGAAGGGGGGGGGGCGGGCGTGCCTTGCGCCAGCGGGGGTGGGGGGTGTAGGATGGGGGGCCTATGAAGCATCTGACACCATTGACGGTTCGGCCTTATGAATGCGATTCGTACGGGCATGTGAACCATGCCGTTTATGTGAACTATCTGGAATATGCCCGGATGCAGTTCTTGCATGTCGTGGGGTTCGAGTACAAACGCATGATCGCGGCGGGCTATTTCACCGTGATTGCGCGGCTGGATATTTCGTATCGCTCTCCAGCGTATGCCGATGATGAATTGGAGATTGAAACGCAATCGCGGAAGGTACGGCGGGCCAGCGGCATCTTTCAGCAGGTGATCCGGCGGGGGGAAGATGTCATTGCTGAGGCCGATGTGCACTGGTGCCTGGTGGACAACCAGGGCCGCCCAGTGCCCATGCCGGAGGCGTTTGACGTGCGAAAACTGCTGTAATGAAGGAGGCCCTGCGCAAACAGGTCAAGCGGTGGCGGGTGCCGACTGAACTGTCGGAGGCCATTCAGCAGCGTTTACTGGCGGAAGACTGGTGGGTGGCGGGTTTCCATGTGGGTCTATACCGTGCCACGCCATACGAACCAGCAACCGATAGTCTGCTGAACCATTTGTGGGAGTGCGGGGCCCAGGTGGCGGTGCCGGTGCGGGATGGCGCCGTGTACCGCTGGGGCGGGGTCACACCGGATAGCCGCTGGCAGCGGGGGCAGTTTGGGATTCAGGAGCCGCTGGATTCGCCGCGCGTGGATGTGCGGGACCTGCGAATCGTGGTGCTCCCCGGGGTCGTGTTTGACCGCCGGGGGGGGCGGCTGGGGCATGGGGGAGGGCATTTTGACCGTTTACTGTCGCAAACGAGCGGATTGCTGGTAGGATTGTGTATGGATGTCTGCCTGGTAGAGGTAGTGCCTTTGGACGCCCACGACATCGCAGTGGATGTCGTGGTGACAGAAAAACGAGTATGCTTTGCGCCGACGGCGGCAGCAAAACTTAAACAATTGACAGGCTAGAACGATGTTTTTGGAATGGCTTTGGCCTACGCTTACGGCGGTGGGATTTGCGCTGATTGGCTTCTTTGGCCATGCGCTCTTCGTGCGTGTGCGCGACACGGCCGCTAATCGTGCGGCCGGAGATGTCTTGCGGGAGGCGCAGCGCGATGCCGACGTATTGCGCAAGGAGGCCGAACTGGCGGTGCGCCACGAACGCATCCTGAGCCGGGAGAAAATTGAGCACGAAATGAAGTCGCGCCAGCAGGTGTTGTCGGTGGCGGCCGACCGCCTCTCGCGTCAGGATGAGCGCTTGGAGCGCGAAGAAAAGCGCATCGAGCAGCGTGCCCAGGCCCTGGACACCCGGGCGGCCCAACTGGAGGACGACCGCGCGCTCTTGCAGGCGGAGCGCGACAAACTGGAGCGCCTGCTGGAGAATGAACAGCAGCAACTGGAATCGCTGGCCCATTTGACCGTCGAGCAGGCCCGCCACGAATTATTGGCCCGGCTGGATGATGAATTAGCGGTGGAGTCTGCCTCGCGCTTGCGCAAAGCCCAGGACGATGCCCGCGCCACGGCCGAGGCGCAGGCACGGTCTATTCTGACCACGGCCATCCAACGGCAAGCTACGGATCAGGTTGTGGACGTGACGACGACGCCGGTCCACCTGCAAGACGAGAGCATGAAGGGGCGGATCATCGGACGCGAAGGCCGTAATATCCGTGCATTGGAAATGGCGACAGGCGTAACGGTCATCATTGACGACTCCCCGGAACTGGTCGTGCTGTCGTCATTCGATCCCATCCGGCGGGAAATTGCCAAAGTCGTGCTCGAACGCCTGATGGCGGATGGGCGGATCAATCCGGCCCGGATCGAGGAGATGACTGATAAAGTGACGTCGGACCTGGACACCCTGATTCTGCAGGCGGGGGAGGAGGCGGTCGAGGCGCTGCGCCTGGCTCCGGTGCCGCTGGAGCTGCTGCGGCTGTTGGGACGCCTGAAGTTTCGGACCAGTTTTTCTCAGAATGTGCTGCGTCACTCGATGGAAGCGGCGCGCCTGGCGGCGTTGATGGCTCCGGAAATTGGTCTGGACCCGGACATGGCTAAACGCGCGGGGCTGTTTCACGACATTGGCAAGGCGCTGGACCACGAAGTCGAAGGCCGTCATGCAGAAATCGGCGCGGATGTGTTGCGCAAAGCGGGCGAAAGCGAGCTAATCGTCGAGGCGGTTTGCGCTCACCACGATGGCCTGGAGCCGGGCAGTGCCTATGCGGCCTTGGTGGCGACAGCCGATGCGATTACCGCGGCGCGTCCCGGTGCGCGAGCCGAGACCACGGGCCTGTATTTGCAGCGGTTGGAGAACTTGGAAGCCATTGCCAAAAGCGAACCCGGGGTGGTGCGCAGCCTGGCCATGCAGGCGGGACGCGAACTGCGCATCTTTGTTGAACCAACGGAAATTGACGATGCGACGGCAATCCAGTTGGCCCGGCGCATTTCACAGAAGATTGAACAGACGCTGGCCTATCCGGGACAAATCAAAGTGACGGTGATCCGCGAGACCCGGTATGTCGAGTACGCTCGCTGAAAACCGAGCAGAAACGAGAGGGGATATGAAGATTTTATTTGTGGGAGACATCGTGGGCGGGCCAGGCCGCAGGGCCATGGCGCGTATCGCTACCCGCTACAAGACGGCCCAATTGGCGGATGTGGTGGTGGCCAATGCCGAAAACAGCGCGGCGGGGCGGGGCATTACCGAGGCGCTGGCGGAGGAATTATTTGCAGGCGGGGCGGATATTCTCACCATGGGCGATCATGTATGGGATCAAAAGCAGGCGGTGGCCTATATTGGACAGGAACCGCGTATGGTGCGGGCCTTGAATTTGCCGCCGGGCTGTCCGGGGCGAGGCGTGGCGGTGCACCAAACGGACGCGGGGCCACTGGCCGTGGTGCAACTGATGGGACGGACGTTTATGAATACTATCACCGACTGCCCCTTTCAAACCATCGACGCCTGGCTCAAAAACAATGCCTCGCACTATCGAATGATACTCGTGGATATGCATGCCGAGGCCACCAGCGAAAAAGTGGCCATGGGCAAGTTTCTGGATGGGCGGGTTTCGGCGGTCATTGGCACGCATACGCATATCCAGACGGCCGACGATGCGGTCACGGCCAAGGGCACGGCGTACATGACGGATGCGGGCATGACCGGACCGTGCGATTCTGTCATTGGGCGCACCACTGATGCCATTCTGCAGCGCTTCGTAACCGGGATGCCGACTAAATTTGAGATCGCCAGCGGCGATGTACGCTTACATGGCGCGCTGGTGACGTTGAACCCAACGACCGGTAAGGCCCTCAAAATCAAGCGAGTCGAAGAACTCATCTCCACCGGAAACCACTAGCCCATGTGGCCAGTTTTGCCTAGCCCCCCCCACTGCACCGGGCCGTCATGCGACTTCTGATCATCAAGTTGAGTTCGCTGGGCGATATTGCCCATGCGTTGCCCGCCGTGCGGGCCTTGAAGGCGCGTACGGGGGCACAAATCGACTGGGTCGTGCAGCCGGAATACGTGCCGCTGCTGAAATGCTGCCCCGATGTGGAGCGCCTGATCGCATTTCCGCGGCGCAATTTTTTGTGCGGAGTGCGGACGTTGTGGCGCGAGGTGCGCCGCGAGCGCTATGATGGGGTCGTGGACTTGCAGGGGTTGTTGAAAAGCGCGCTGGTGGCGCGCTTGGCGCGCACCACACGCCGGGTCGGGCCGGCCTGGGCGCGCGAAGGCGCGGCCTGGAGCTACGATCTCCAGCCGCCCCAAGCGCCGGGACCGCGCCGTCATGCAGTGGACGAACTGATGGATGTCGTGGCGCTTGTGGCACCGGGTGATGATGCCCAGCCGCCCATCCCCAATCTGGACATAGACGAAGCGATTCCCGATGGCTGTCCGGGGCCACATGTTGCGTTCGCCCCCTTCTCACGCTGGGCCACAAAAAACTGGCCCCTGGAAAAATTTGCGGAGTTGGGGCGGCGGCTGGTGGCAGAGATGGGCTGTCACATTCGGATTATTGGGGGGCCGTCGGATCAGGCGGCGAGCGAGAAATTGGCGGTGCAAATTGGCGAGGGGGCGCGGAATATGTGCGGCCAGACGGATTTGCCAGGGCTGTGCGCCCTGCTCAAGGCGATGGACCTGCTCGTGACGGTGGATTCCGGGCCGATGCACTGGGCGGATGCCATGGGCGTGCCGCTGGTCGCCATTTTTGGCGCCACCGATCCAGACCGCACCGGTCCGTATCGCCAGCGCGAGCAGGTCGTCGTGCGGGAGGACCTGGACTGCCGTCCGTGCCATGCGCGCACGTGCGCCCGCAGCGATCTGGCCTGCCTGCGGATGCTGGAAGTGGAGCAAGTGTATCAGAAGGTGTTGGCACAACTGTGAGGGAGACGTAAGAGTATGCAGACCAAACCAGACTGTCACCGGCGGGCGTTGGGGATTCTCATCAGTAGTTTGTTGATGGGGCTCCTGGCGGTGTCCAGCGGAGCGCAAACATCACGCTACTCCCCTGATGAACAATATCGTCTATCCTTTTCCATGAATTGGGATACGGGACCAGGAAATGAACTGTTTGTGGTCGGCAACCATCCGGACTTGGGCGGGTGGGATTCGAGGGCAGCACGAAAACTCTACTGGACAGAGGGCAACCAGTGGACGGGTGCCATTGCCGTCGCGGCAGGCAACGAAATTGAATACAAATATATCGTGCGGACAAACACGGGTGCGGCGTATTGCAATTCTTCCAATGCGATCTGGATGGATGGCCCTAACTTGTCCACCAGTGCGCCGGCACGTGCCCATGCGCCGTTTGAGGGGAAAACCCTCTACTATTATTCAGGATGGACGAATGCCCATGTATTGCATCGAACGGGAACCAGTACCAATTGGGTCGATACGCCCATGGAGCGGCTCGGTGAGGGGCGGTTTCCAGGCGAATCCCTATATCGTGTAACGGGGGTGGGGCAGGCGGGTGAACTCCTGACATTTGTGCCCCACGGCTTTGCCAGCGGCGATCAGGAAGAGAAGTGGGACCATTGCCCGGTGTCCTGGACCCAGGATTATCTGACCCGTCTGGATGCCGTCGTGCTGCAGGATGGAGACCTGTACAACTATTGGCCGCCAACCAATGTCACAGACAGTTTCATCACCCATCATGCAATCACTTCTGACTACACCCCCGAGGTGCCAAGCCGGGACATTCGCATCTATTTGCCGCGCAACTATCAGGTGAACCCGGCCAAACGTTATCCTGTGCTGTATCTGCATGATGGCCAGAACGTGTTCCAGCCTGGCGGAATTTATGGCTGTTGGAATGTAGAACTATCCGCGGATGACATGATTTGCCTGGGACTGATGCGCGAAACACTGATCGTGGCCATCGATAACACGTCGGAGCGCATGCAGGAATATATCCCGCCGACGGACTCTCCCGTAGGTCCGGGACACGCCGACGACTATTTGGCCTTTGTCATCAACAATGTGAAGACCTTTGTGGATTCAAACTACCGGACATTGACCGCACCGCAGGATACCGGGGTCCTCGGATCGTCTTTTGGCGGCGTGGCCTCGCTCTACTTCGGCATGGCCACCAATGTGTTTGGAAAAATCGGACCGATGTCCACCTCCTTCTGGGCCATTCCCAATTATCTGAATCAGCGAATCTATGGGCAGGATACGTCTGGCCTGCGCATCTATACGGATTTCGGCACTGAAGAAAGTGAAGCGAGTTACCAGGCCATGTGGTCCGTGCATGACAAGTTGCTGGCAGATGGCTATGTACGGAATGAGACGCTACAGGTGGAAGTGGGTTGCGGACATGAACATAGCGAGGCCGCCTGGGCCGAGCGCGTCCACCTGCCGCTGGTCTTTTTGTTTAACGCGCGCGACGAAGCTAATTGGATTGCCCAAAGCGAGCATCCGCCCAAGGTAGTGCTTGAACCGGTTGGCAGTAGCAATACCTTTAGCTGGACTGGTATGAAGGGCATCGATGTTGTCTTGCAGCAAACGGACGGCTTGACCCCCGCGGAATGGGGGAATGTGGCGACGACGCGAGTGGATGCGTTGATGTGGGCGACCAGCCAAGTGACCGTGGGTCCGCCCAGCGGTCATCACCAGCACTTTTACCGCCTCCGAAGCCATCGGGCCAGCGAATAGATTGACAGTGCCCGGCGGGTGGCATACAACAATCCGTCAGCAGGAGACCTCATGGAACACACGAAGATCGGCACAGTATTAGTCACGGGCGGTAGCGGATTTTTGGGGATTAACCTGATCCGCCATCTTTTGGCGAAGGGCGTCACGAAGGTTCGCTCGCTGGACCTGGTTGAATTTGATTACCCGGAAAAGGACCAGGTGGAGGCCCTGGTGGGGGATATTCGTAACGAAGCGACGGTCGCCAAAAGCATGGAAGGCGTGGAAATGGTCGTGCATACGGCGGCGGCGCTGCCGCTGTATTCTCCCGAGGATATTCATACCACCGACGTGGTGGGCACCCGTATCCTGCTGGAGGCGGCACAGAAGGCCGGGGTCAAGCGGTTTGTCATGATTTCAAGCACCGCGGTTTATGGCATTCCTGATCATCATCCATTGCGCGAGGACGACGACTTGATCGGCGTGGGGCCCTACGGGCGTGCCAAGATCGATGCAGAAGTCGAATGCCTCAAGGCCCGGGAAAAGGGCTTGTGCGTGCCGATCATTCGCCCCAAGTCCTTCATTGGGCCGGAGCGGCTGGGCGTGTTTGCGATGTTGTACGATTGGGCCTATACCGGCCATGGTTTCCCCATGATCGGCAATGGCAAAAATCGTTATCAGTTGCTGGATGTCGAAGATTTGTGCGACTCCATTTGGCTGACCATGACCCTGGATGCGGCACAGGTGGACGATGTGTTCAATATCGGTGCCAAGGACTTCACCACCATGGGCGAGGACTATCAGGCTGTGCTCGACGACGCCGGCCACGGTAAGAAAATCCGGGGATTCCCGGCAGCGCCCATGATTTGGACCCTGCGATTCCTGGAACTGCTCAAGCTGTCGCCGCTATACAAATGGGTCTATGAAACCGCCAGCAAGGATTCGTTTGTCAGTATCGAAAAAGCCGAGCGTGTCCTGGGTTTTGTGCCGCGGTTTTCCAACAAGGATGCGCTGGTGCGCAACTACCGCTGGTATGTGCAAAATCTCGCAACATTCAAAGATGCCGACGGGGTCTCGCACCGCGTCCCCTGGAAACAGGGCATTCTGGCACTGGCCAAGCACTTCTTCTGAACATGAAGGGTCGGGAATCAGCCCAAGTCGAATTGCGCTGCCCGGCCTGTGGCCGTGAGTCGTGGCTGGTACGGACGCCGATCTATGAGGGGTTTACGCGGACGGGCGAAACCCTGAAATGTGCCCTGTGCCATCACGAATTTGCTTCCGAGGCCGATATCCCGTTCAAGGCCAGTGCCCGTCCCAACGTCTTTACCGAGGCCGATCGTCCGCGACCGGTCACGGTCTTCTCCGAGGACGAAAAGGGTAAGATGTGCCGCTATTGCGCCGAGTACGTGGTCAACCCATTCATTCAGCGCTGCGGCCTGCACCAGTGCGAGGTACAAGCCACGGATACCTGTCCGCACTTTCGCCCCAAATGCGAAGATGACAAACCCGATCCCTTGGCAGAAATCGAAAAATAACCGGACCCCATTTTCCATAGCGTGGAAAAAAGTGAAAAAAGTTTTCCATAGCGTGGAAAACTTACAAAGCCGACCAGACGGGTTGAACTATTATCTGAGAAAAACGCCTTTTTCCTTGTGTTACCGTGAGCGTAGTGGTTGTTGGCTGCGCCCCCCTCTATTTGCGGGTGAATCCCTGTAGCCCCATCTAGGCTTCCGCCCCATGAGCAAAATACATACACTCCCGCGGGGCTATTATTTTTTCCCGAACGCTCCGCATAACCGGCTGGCAATGGAGCGCAGCAGAATTGCCAGCCCGAGTTGATGTGGTTGTTAGGTGTCTTCGTCGAATTCCGGATAGAGTGTTTTCATGCAATTGGGGCATATCCCGTGACTAAATTCAGCTTCGGAATGATCTCTGACATACACTTCGACCTGCTGCCAATAGCCGGTATCGTCACGAATCTTCTTGCAATTAGCGCAAATCGGCAACAATCCGGTTAACTGTTTTACATTATTTAACGCTTCTTGCAATTCTGCAATCAGCCGTTCTCGTTCTGCCTCCGTTTTCTTATGCTCAGCAATTTCAACCTGCAACTCTTTGTTGACTCTTGTTAAATCGCCGGTTCGTTCTCGTACTCGCTGCTCCAAAGATTCAAGGGTTCTGCTTAGTTGCCGGGCCATTTGATTAAATGAACTCGTCAATTGGCTAACCTCTTTGAAACGAGTGTTGTTCTCAATTTTATCCCACTGGCCCCGACTCATCACTTGAGCTGCTTGGTTAAGACGTAAAATCGGATGGGTTAATTTTCGTGTCACCACTACCCCCAAAATGATGGTTACTGCTAAGATAATCATGCTTACTAATATTGTGGCCCGCATGTTCGCTTTCACATCCCCCATCAAATCCGACTCTGGAATAGAAATAATCGTTAGCCAATCTAAGCCATATTCGTCGACATAAGGTGCGATGCTTGAATAGTACCTCTGCCCATCAACCTCAAGTTCTATCCCTTGTCTACTTGAAATCCCTTCAATATTGGTAAATCGTTGGCTTAGATAAGTTATCGATTCTCGCATTAAAGGGTTTGTACTATCGAGAGCCGATACGCGTTCCAACTGAACATTCGCACCGCTTTTATTCTCTTGTAATACCGGCTCTGAACTGGATGACGCAACCAACAAGCCATTTCGCTCAATGATAAAGATGTGCCCCCCACTCGTCATTTCGATTCTTTGTAGAAATCGCCCGATATGCTCCAGCGACAATGCTGTGAGTTGTACTCCCAATAACTCTTTGGCGTTATTGTAAACCGGCAGCACCGCCGATATCCCCATGTTGTTTTGTGAAGCCCATTGATAAATGGGGCTCCAGACTGGCCTGCCTGCTTCAACTGCAGCCTGATACCAACTGCGTTCCTGTGGCATATAGTCATGCACAACTGTGAGAATTTCAGTTGGCTCTCCCTGCTCATCCATCAGGTATACCCGATAATCGTTGTCCAGACTCTTATCAGCAATAGCACCCTCAAAGTCTCCTTCACTTCGACGTCCCGCACCCGTGAACTCACCCTCTTCCGATCCAAAGGCACATGATCTTACCAAATCGAATGCTTGAATTTGATTAAAAAAACGTGTTTGCAAACCATTCAAGTCTCTTGAAGTGACCAGACCGCTCTGGATTGCAGCAGCATTGATTTGATTAAGAGCGTGAGGTTGGGAGAAAAAATCATTCAGGCTGTACTCAACGCGAGATTGAATCGAATCTTGCATTTGATTAGCCAGATTCTTAGCTGATTTTTTTCCATTACGAAAAGATACATAGCCAATCAGACCCGCTATGACGACAATAAGAACGATGAATATCGAGATTAGCGTGGTCCCGAAGCTGAATTCTTTTTCTTTATTATTTAACATTGTTGTTTGTCCTTGCTCGGCCATACACTATCCGCCTAGACCTTATAGCTGAAGCTGGATAGGTTCAACCGCTTTGCTGTAAAACAGAGGCGTGCCTGCGGGGGTACCGCAGGCTGCCCGGCAAGCCGGGCCTATCCGCATACATGAAACCATGTAACCCACAGGACACGCCATGAAGAAACCATACCTCGGAATTGACGCGCATAAAGAACAAAACACCATCGCCATTGTTTTGGCCGGATGCTCCCCCTGTAGGTGCGCCCGCTAGGCGCGCCAGACCGGGAGTAGGAGACCCTGCCACCTCCCTCCGGCCATCCCCGTAGCTCCATCCGGGCTTCCGCCCCATGAGCAAACTACATGCGCCCCCGCGGGGCTTGTTCACCCCGGAATTGCAGCGTAGCGTCGCACGCGACTAATCCCTACCTTGTTCGCCACCTTCATCTAGGCCATGGCATAGGCTTGTACTTCTTGCTCTAGCCGGTCGCCGAGCCTGTCCTGTTCCTTTTCCAAATCGAAATGCGACTGGAGGTTCAGCCAGAACTGCGGCGAGACGCCGAAAAAGCGGCCTAGCCGCAAGGCGGTGTCGGCAGTAACACTGCGTGTGCCGTGCACAATCTCATTAATCCGCCGGGGCGGAACGCTGATGTCACGCGATAGGCGGTACTGGGAAATACCCATGGGGGTCAGAAATTCCTCCATGAGAATCTCTCCGGGATGAATGGGGGGCATTTTCTTGGTTCTCATGTCATTTCTCCTAGTGATAATCCACAATCTCTACATCATGCGCATTGCCGTCTCTCCATCGAAAGCAGATGCGCCACTGGGCATTGATCCGGATGCTATGTTGTCCCGCCCGGCGTCCGGCCAGGGCTTCCAATCGGTTTCCGGGCGGTACGCGCAGCGAAATCAAATCGGGTGCGGCATCAATCATCCACAGCTTGCGCATGGCTGTCCGCTGAATGTCATGGGGTAGCTTTCGCACATGCTCCCGCCGGAATATCTTTTCAGTCTCCGGGTTCTTGAATGATTGAATCATATGCAGAACATAACGCGTCGCGGTAATAACGTCAAGCGTTATTGTTTATTGATCAAGAAAGGCCGAGCCTATGGCGAGGGTCTACGCTATGCCGACGACTTTCTCATCTTCGTGCGCAGCCGATCTGCCGCACAGCGTGTGCGGCGGTCGGGTGGGCGGAGACCCACCAACCACAGCCGAAGCCATCGTGTTCATTGCAAAGCTCGGAGGATATCTGGCACGAAAGTCAGATGGGCCTCCAGGCACGCTTGTCCTATGGCGAGGATGGAAGCGTCTTATGGACCTCGTTGAAGGCTACGACATCGCTACGAACAACAAGACTTATGGGTAATAGTAAGGTGGTGTGGGAGCCGGGACTGCTGGGTCAGTCTCCGGCCACCCGATTATGTGTTGGTTTAATTTTACTTTGGTGCCTGTTTTTTCTTTTTATCTATCAAAACATCCTGTTGCCATTTACTAGGCTTCTTGTCAGTGCGGTGTATACACCCTACCCAGCAGCAAGGTCGTTTTATTCCCTCTAGAAGTTCTTCTGTAGCTCGAGCTATCCGTTTCACTCTAGTCTTCTCTTGTTTGGCATCTTCAATCCAACAAATAAATTCATTACGGCCAATTGCAGACAGGGCCTCCCAAGTATTATTGAGATCTTTATCAGTTAATGCCACGGCTAAATCGAAAGGCAATTCATGCACTAGGCCTCCGGAAAGTTTTGGTTTCACATCTGATTTTCTAATTTCTTAGTTTAGATCTAACTATTCAAAACACATAACGTCATGGGTCACCGTCGCGCCGCTTGCGGCGCGTAAGGACCCGATTGTTGAACGCTTTTTCATTCTGTTTGTCCTGCCAGAATCCCTTGATCGGGAATGGATTGATAGGCACACTCGGTAAGGCGGAGATTAGTAGCAAAATATTCCGGCTCTCCTCCCATTGAGTATTCATATTCTTCTATTCTTATCCACCCATAGTGCCTGTTAGTTGTAATCAAGAATGACACTGGCAAGTAGGCGTTTGTAATGCCTCCCCAAGGTCCACTCTGAAATGAACCGAAAAGGTCGGTGCGGCTAGCAAAAGGTAAGCCTGCGCTATATTGAGGGGATGGTTCCCACGTTAGATTAGAATCAATCATCATCCCATATGAAAAGGGGGTGTTGATGATTTCATCTCCGCTGACGGTGACGATCTGATCATTAATTCCGCCCTCTGGAATTGTATAAACAACGCTGTAAAATCCTGAATCACCAATTCCGTCGCCGTTTAGATCAATACTCAGGCCGTTCATGATGGGAATAATATCCGATAGGGTTTTATAGCGGACGGGAGGTGCATCAACCCAGACTACCCGATAGTACATTGGCACATCGATACTGGTCACATTAGAGGTGGATAGTATATCGAATACAGGGGCGTTTGTTTGCCAGGGGTTTGTGGGGGTGGTCGCCCATTCGACACGGTATTGCGCGTTGGATACACGGTTCGACCATGTCAATGCGCCGTTGGAATGAAGCGCGGTAATGTTTAGTTCTTCCGCGTACACAGAGGCGCAGATAGCGATGAATGCGATGTAAGCGGTTATCGTTTTCATATTCATTCTCGTTCAACGTCACGGGTCAGGGGACCCGACACCTTGTGGCGGGTACCCTAATATGGACCCGATTGTTCTACAATCTATCAATCACAACTGAACACATCCCGATAAACGTGCACAGGTCCATTAACGCGATTCTCGGGCTTCCATGGCCCGCCGGTCTGATCGTAAGGAACGTCTACCATAACTTCCCATCCTTCGTAATATCGCATGATGTTCGGTGTTTGGATGCCGCCATCTTCAGCGGGTAATATCTTCTCGACTTCGGCACGCGTCATGCCGTTAGTAATTGCAGCTGTTTTCTCCGCGACGCGTGCCGAATGTTGTTCATAGGTGGGGGCGGGCTCAGTCTTGATAAGAGTTCCATTTTCATAATAATCCAAATGGGTTATGCGGCCTTTCTTATACCGGAGACCCGATACGATTCTCCCATTCTGATCCCATTCAATATGTGCTCCATCAGGCTGGCCATTTAGATACGACCTTTCAGCAGATCGCATACCGTTTGAATACCATGATGTAAATATTCCATGTGAGAGGCCTTGATAATAAACTCCTTCATACTGTATTTCACCCGTTGGTCTCCAGCACTTATACGACCCGCTTGGAATTCCTTGCTCCAAGTGTTGCTCTATTGCAATGGCTCCGTTTGTATACCAAGTGGACCATGCGCCCGTGTAGCCATCTGGGGGCGCGGTTCCGACAACGGGTCGATAATCATCAGCAAAGGATAATGATAGGAATAATCCGACCAACAAGGATAATGCCCATCGAATTGTCACGGAGGGATTCATGAAATAACGCTCATATATTTTAACGCCGAACGTCATGGGTCACCGTCGCGCCGCTTGCGGCGCGTAAGGACCCGGTTGTTCGATGCGATTTTCATTAATATTTAAGATTGGCGCCAAATTTCGGGATGCGGTTAGATTTTACATCCTCCGTCCAGAGATCAAGTTTGTCGGAGTGGCGCCCCCAGAATTTTCGACATAGATCGAAATATTGGAGAACGACTTCTCTTTCTCTTTTTAGGAGTAGTTCTTTTGCCAAGGTCATATTGGGCCCGAAGGAGTTCATTGTTGGAGACCCGTCACTATAGGCTGAAGCCAGCAGTCGTTTCTTGGCTTCATCAACATTGCCTTCAGCCAGTGCAATGCGGCCGAGGATCTGATTAAAGTCTTGCACGACGCTGCCGTAGGAGGGAGCCCCTTTGCATTGTGGGGCCATGCGCTCCAACTCTTTCGCCGTTTCACGGACATCGCTGAGATTGATTGGTCTTTTTGCCCTTCGGATAGACCACCATAGGGCCACGAATCGCTCCATTTCATTTGTGGCCGCGTTCACATTTCCCTGATGGAGGATGCCCATATGCTCTTCCGCTTCCCGCTCGGAGTCAGTAAGATTGGCGGACCACTCGAACAAGTGGCTCATTTTAGAAACGCTTAAGAAAACACGAGGCTTACCCGCGCGGTTGGTGGGGCTGTATTCGTTGCCGAACTGCTCTTGGATCCCGATGGTATTGTCGTCCGAAAACCCGCCAACATAGTAATATCCACCACCTGGAGCCTCCCATTCCTTCAAAACGGTGTAATATTTCACGCCCCTATTTTTTGCGATTTTATAGAATGCTGATCCCGTGAATAGGCTTGAACCAACGGAGGGCCCCATTTTCTTGTAGGTAAATCTCAGTAAAGAGGTGTTGGTATTGCGCTCTAGTTCAACAATGTGCATCATGCAATTAGTGTCGCCATAGTCCAATTCGACCAGTGGGGAGGGGGGCGGTTCTGCGTATAATTCGGTGAGGGGGAAGATGAGGGCCAGAAGTAAAAATAGTGATTTCATTGATTCTCTTTCATCGAACGTCTTGGGTCAGGCTGAGGCGACTTGTCGCCGATAGTCTGGAACCGGTTGTGTTCGCCCAGCATGGGCGCGAACTAATGGGGTTAACGTTCCCTGTATGTGAGTCGTTCTGCGCATCGAGATGAAGCGTAGAGTAAATACGAGATGAAGGCAACTGCGGAAGGGCAACCGACCGTGGAGAGGAAGCCGGAGATCAACACTGTGAGCCTACGAACAGAAACAGCATATCAGGCCGACGAGCCGGGCAGGTGCCACTCGACCACCGACCCGCAGCCGGTCGCGCAGAGTCCGAAGAGGCCAGCGGTTGTGCTGGAGGCGTCGAATGAGAAGCATGGAGAGGCACAGGTCAACCCACTGGAACAAATCCTATCCCGGGAGAACATGCAGTTGGCTGGGGATAGTATTGTTCGACGAGCCCTGACGAAACACTGGTTATGGCGGCAAGGCGTACCCCTCATGCGGCAACAGTGGGGTGATTAGGGCGACGCACGGAACTGTTGTGCGGCGGCCACCAGGTTGCGAAGGGCGGGGTCGACTTCTTTCCATTGGCGGGTTTTGAGGCCGCAGTCGGGGTTGGCCCAGAGGCGGTCGCGGGGAATGACCTGGGCGGCCGCACGCAGGAGGGCGAGCATCTCGTCGGTGGAGGGGACGCGGGGCGAATGGATATCCCAGACGCCGGGGCCAATATCGTTGGGATACTGAAATTGGGCGAAGGTCTTCAGCAGTTCCATGTTCGAGCGCGAGGTTTCAATGGAGATGACGTCGGCATCGAGGGCGGCGATATCGGGCATGATATCGTCGAATTCGCAGTAGCACATGTGGGTATGGATTTGGGTATCGTCGCGGACGCCGGAGGAGGCCAGGCGGAAGGCTTGACCGGCCCAGTCGAGGTAGGCGCGCCAGTCGGCGCGGCGCAGGGGCAGGCCTTCGCGGAGGGCCGGTTCATCCATTTGGATGACCGGCAGCCCGGCCGCTTCGAGATCGCGGACTTCATCACGCAGGGCCAGGGCGATCTGCCAGGCCGTATCACGGCGGGGCTGGTCATCGCGGACGAAGCTCCACTGGAGAATCGTGATGGGGCCGGTGAGCATGGCTTTCATGGGGCGGGGGGTCAGGGCTTGGGCAAAGGTGGACCAGCGCACCGTCATGGGGCTGGGCCGGGCGACATCGCCAAAGATAATCGGTGGTTTGACGCAGCGCGAGCCATAGCTCTGGACCCAGCCATTGGCGGTAAAGGCGAACCCGGCGAGTTTTTCGCCGAAATATTCGACCATGTCGGTGCGTTCGAATTCGCCATGCACCAGGACATCGAGCCCGGCTTGCTCTTGCCAGCGAACACAGTCGGTGGTTTCAGCCTCCAGAAAACGGTCGTAGTCGGCGGCGCTGGTTTCTCCCTTACGGAATCGGGCGCGGGCGGCGCGGATTTCGGGGGTTTGCGGGAACGACCCGATGGTGGTGGTGGGCATGGGCGGCAGATTCAAGCGGGCCTGTTGGCTGGCGCGGCGTTCAGGAAAGGCACTCTGGCGGCTCAAATCGGCGGACGACACGGCGGCGGCCCGTTGCCGGACGGCGTCGTTGCGTACGCGGGGAGAGGCGCGCCGTCGGTCGGCGGCTTGACGGTTGCGGGTCAAGGCATCGGTGTCGCCGTCGGGGCCGAGCAAGCCGGCGAGGTGGACCGTCTCGGTCAACTTGTCCTCGGCGAAGGCCAGCCAGTCGCGGATGTCCCGATCCAATTCGGTTTCTGCGGCCAAGCTATACGGCGAATGCAGCAGCGAACAGGATGGCGAAACGAACAGCCGCTCAGGACCGAGGGCGGTGAGGGCCCGTCGCAGCAGAATCAGGGAGGCGTCGAAATCGTTTTTCCAGACATTTCGTCCATCGACGACGCCGATGGACAGGGCCATAGCAGGCGGCACTTCGGCCAGGCAGCGCTCGAGGTCTTCGGGGGCGCGCACGGCATCGAGGTGGAGGGCATCCACCGGCAGGTTGCAAACGGCGGCAACATTGTCGCCCAAGCCGCCGAAGTAGGTGGCGAGCATGAGGCGGAGGTCCGGAGCGGCCTGCCGGAGATCGGCATAGGCTTCGCGGGCGGCGGTGAGCTGGGCGGGGGCCAGGTCGAGACAAAACGCGGGTTCATCGAGCTGGACCCAATGGGCGCCGAGATCGTGTAGGCGGCGCAGGGCCTCGGCATAGACAGGCACCAGGCGGGGCAGCAGCGAGAAGCGGTCGAAGTCGGCGCCGCTGGGTTTGGCGAGTTGCAGGAAGGTCAGGGGGCCAATGAGCACAGGCATGGTGCGAATGCCCAGGGCAAGTGCTTCCGCAAATTCATCAAAGGGTTTGGTGGAGGCCAGATGGAATGATTGGTCTGCGCTCAGCTCGGGCACCAGATAATGATAATTGGTGTCAAACCACTTGGTCATTTCCAGGGCGCGGGCGGCTCCATGGTCGCCGCCGCGGGCCATCGCAAAATAGGGGGTCAGGTCCGAGGCTTCGCCGGGGGGCGAGAACCGCGGGGGGACGGCACCAACCAGCAGACAGGTGTCGAGCATCTGGTCATATAGACTGAAGTCATTGGAGGGAATGAGATCGATGCCAGCGGCCTGTTGCAAGCGCCAATTTTCGGCGCGGAGGCGGCGGGCGGTGTCAAGCAGTTCGGTGCTGGAGGTCTTGCCGGCCCAGGTGGATTCCAGCGCCCGTTTGAGTTCGCGGTTGGCGCCGATGCGGGGAAAGCCCAGGTTGTGTGAACGAATAGACGTGGGGGTGGGGGACATAGGGGATTACTCCTGGGGTTGATTATCAATGGTAGGGGCACACTAAGGTATGGGCAGGTGCAATGCAAGGGGACGGCAGAAAGAAATTGGCGCAGGTGCCGTCCTGTCTGGAATTAGGGGCAAAGCAGCGGGGGAATGAATCTGGAACTAACCTGGATTATTCATCAATCCTTAACCCTCTGCAGGAGGTGGGCGGCGTTGCCGCCGAGGGCGGCGGCGAGCACGTCGTCGGGAAGGTCCAGGTTGCGCCAGCGGGCCAGTTCCTCGGCCTGGTCGGCCCAGGGGCTGTCGGTGCCGAAGAGGATATAGCCGGGGGCGTGATCGAGGATCATGGCGCGGGCTTCCGCGGCGGGCATGTCGTGGAGGGAGTAGGAGGTCTCGATGTAGACGGGGCGGCCAATCAGGTGGGTGCGCGAGTTTTCGCAGTCGCGCCAGCCCCCCAGATGGGTGGCCACAAATTTTAACGTGGGGAACGTATCGATGACATGGCGGATGCGGATGGGATCGCAGATGCGCTCCGGGGGATAGGCAATGTCGAAGCCGCTATGAAAGACAGCCAGGAGGCCGCGGACCGCGATGCGCTCATAGAGCGGGAAGAGGCGTTCGTCGTCGAGAACAAATTGCTGGTAGTAGGGATGGAACTTGAGGCCTATAAAGCCATCGGCGGCGGTTTGGTCGATATGGGCGAGGGCGTCGGGATCGTCGGGGTGGACCGACAGAAGCATGTCGAGGCGCGGCTCCTGGGTGCGGACCTGGCGCGCCCAGCGGCGGATGCCGTCGAAGTGGGTGGGCTTGGTGGCGATGGGGCAGACGACCGACTGATCGATGCCCGCGCGGTCCATGGACGCCATGAGAGAGGAAATACGGCCGTCCGTAGCGGCCTGGATATGGCCTTCTTCCTCCAGAAAAGGGATGGCCTTGGCGGCGAGGGTGTCCTCGAAGGCGTGGGTATGAAAGTCAATGAGCATGGGAGGCATCAGGGGGGGGGCGGTGAATTCCTTTCATTCAGGCGAGGGACTGAATCCTGAAGCCGGGCATCTGTTATATCATCAGCGCGGGGGGGTGGGTGGCGAGGGCTTCGATAACCGCATGTTCGGTGTGGTCGAGTCCGATGGGCGACAGCGAGACATAGCCCTCACGGAGGGCTTCGAGGTCGGTGCCGCTCATGTCGCCATTTTCAAAGAGTTCGCCGGTCATCCAGTAGTAGGGATGGCCCCATGGGTCGCTGCGTTGTTCGTACTTTTCGACAAAGCGAGAGGAGCCCATGCGCGTGATGCGCAAGCCGGCGAGCTGCTCGTAAGGGCGGTTGGGAATATTGACGTTCCAGAAGATGCCCGGGGAAATGTGCAGACGGCCAGAAACGACCTGTTCGACAAGGGCACGGCTGACGCGCGCAGCGGTATCCCAGCAGGGGTCGCTGAACGTGTCGAGGGAGAGCGCCATGGAGGGAATGCCCATGATGGGGCCTTCGGTGGCGGCAGAGACCGTGCCGGAGTAGAGTACGCTGATGCCGGCGTTGGGCCCGAGATTGATGCCGCTGAGGATGAGGTCGGGTTTGGGATCGAGCAGCAAGCTGACCGCGAGTTTGACGCAATCGGCGGGGGTGCCGCTGACGGCTGTTCCAAACGGCGGGCCGCCAGGGGGCCAGGAACGGGCGTGTAGGGGTTTGGTCAGCGTGATTCCGTGGCCAATTGCGGAGCGTTCGCCGTCGGGAGCGACAACATGAATCTCGCCCAGGTCGTGGACCGCCTGATGGAGGGAATGGATGCCAGCGGCTTGGATGCCATCGTCGTTGGAAATCAGAATTCGCATGAGACCAGGATGATGCCGGAGGCGAGCGGCAATGGCAAGCGGCGAGTGGGGGAGGCGGACCGCATTAAAAAAGGGGGCCTATCCGACGAATCGGGATTTCTCGGCCACCGACTACCGATCAGCGATCAACGACAGCCCCCCTCCCATTCGCCCCCTTCACGACCAGGCGAGCATTTGCTCGATGGCGCGGCGGGCGCGGGCGGCGACGGGTTCGGCAACGGAAACGACCGGGGTCCTGTCGCGTAGGCAGAAGAGCACCTTTTCGACGGTGTTGAGCTTCATGTTCGGGCATACCGCAAAGGGAGAAACACGGTGAAATGCTTTTTCAGGGTTTTCCTGTCGCAGGCGGTGGAGGAGACCTTCCTCGGTGGCAATGATAAATGCCCGGGCCGGGCTGTCTTTGACGAAGGTACACATTTGGCCAGTGGAGAGGATGTGGTCGGAAACGATACGCACCGGTTTGGGGCACTCGGGATGCGCCAAAACCAAGGCGTTGGGATGGGCGGTCTTCAGCGCCTGAATCTCGCGTGGATTGATCCGGGCATGGGTGGGGCAGTAGCCCGGCCACAGGATCAGCTTGCGTCCCAGGGTTTCTTCTACGACGCTGCCAAGATGCTGGTCGGGGACGAAGATGACGTCGTGGCCATCGTAGTGCCGGACAATCTCGGCGGCGTTGGCAGAGGTGCAGCAGCAGTCGCTTTCAGCCTTTACTTCGGCGGTGGAATTAACGTAGCACACGACCTTGGCAGCGGGGTGTTGGGCTTTGAACTCCACTAGTTGGGCCGCGGTGATCATATCCGCCATCGGGCATCCGGAATGGGCATCCGGGATCAGCACCGTCTTGTCCGGGTTAAGGATGGCGGCGGTTTCCGCCATGAAATGCACCCCGCAAAACACGATGGTCTCGGCCTCGATGGCAGTAGCCTTGCGGGCCAGTTCCAGAGAATCGCCGGTGAAGTCGGCAAGATTTTGCACATCGGGGCGCTGGTAGTTGTGGGCCAGGATGACGGCGTGGCGCTCTTGCTTGAGAGTCTGGATGGTCTCCAAAAGATTCATGTCTTCCAGGCTTTTGGCTTTAGAGGGCTTTGACGGCCGCAATGGCGGCCGGGGCATCGATGCCGAAGTAATGCCACAGTTCAAGATGGCCGTCGGACGGCGCAATGCGCGGATCGGTGATGCCCAGATGGATGAGCGGAAGCTGGCGGCCATAGGCCGCGCCGCGGACCAAGCTGGCAAAGCCGCGGATGCCGGCTTCGGGGGTGCCAATCAGGCCGTCCTCGATGGTCACGATGCCGTCGGGATACTGCTCAAAGAGGGTGTCGAGGCGGTCGGGAGCCAGCGGCAGCCCATTGATGACCCAGGCATCGACGGCCTCGTCCTCGGCCAGCAGTTTGTCGGAGGCCTCGGCGGCAACAAAGGCTGTTGCGCCAAAGGCGACTAAGGCCTTGCGGGCACCGGATTGGGCGCGCAACTGGGTGGCATCTGTCCAGGGGCTGTCCGGATTCCAAAGCGCGGTATCGGTTCCCTGGCTGACCAGGATGGGGAGATTGTCGCGCGGGATGCCAAGGATATGCCCGCCCGTGCGCGTGGCCAGGTCCCGGATAGCGATGAAGGCGGCGCGGGCATCGGCCGGGGCGTAGAACCTGTCCAGATAGGGCAGATAGCCGATGGCGAGATTGATCCAGTCCAGGGACCAGCCTGAAAAATGATCGCGCCCGGTGCAGGAGCCCACATGCGAAAGATGGAACGTGACATTGAGGCCGTCATTGGCGCCGGTGAGATTGCGCTGATAGCGCCACATTTCCATGCCTTCGCGGGCAATGCCTTCAAAGAATGCGGCAAACGTGGCAAAGACCACCAGCTTGGGGTCGGGGGTAGACATGGCCAGGCCATTGGCCACCATCGTGGCCACTTGCTCTTCGATCGACAATTGGAATTGGTGTTCAGAATCCAACACCTTTTGCGCCAGGTTGACCTTGGTGGAGGGCGCCAGGTCGCAGTCGATCACGAACATGTCATCCGGATGCGCCTTAGCGACCAGTTCATAGGCCAGGGCCACGCCCGCCCGCGGCGAGACCCATTTACCGCCTGGTTCCGGCAGCGTCGCCCCGGCTTTGGCGACGGCATCGCTCGTCAGCTCAAGATTTTCGGTTCCGGCTGCCGGGCGGGCCGTTGTGGCCACCGTGACCGGTGGCAGCGTCCGCCAGCGCTCCAGCGCCGTGGCTTGTTGGGTCGAGAGTTGGAGCATGGGGTTGGCCAGAATGGCCTGTAGATCGCGCCCCTTCATATGGCCGTCATGGTGGGCCTTGCCGCCAGGCAGGCCGTTGACATAGAACAGACATTCCATCATGGATGGCAGGTCGCGGTAGCTCATCAGGCAGCCGGGCAACCAGACGG
>JAQUJC010000060.1 GCA_028681135.1 Kiritimatiellia bacterium
GAACAGGCCTGGCAGGCAACGTAACGTCATCGAGAATGTCACCCGTGGCCATTCACCAAGACTGCGGGAAGGGGGTGGGGGGGGGCGGCTGTTTGCAATGGTGGGACCTGATTGGTTATCCCCCTGAACCGCCCCCCATCAATTCCGCCATCCGGCGGCGATCAACGACCATGCCCCGGCCGCTGGGCAGTCTTTTGGAGCGCCTTGGCGAGGACACTGACGAAGAGGCTGATCAAGACAATGCCGGCGATCGCGGCACCGATCCAGCCCAGCAGCGCAAGGGTGGTCATGATGACGCCGGCAATGAGCACGCCGAGAAAAATAGAGATCATGGCATGGGGCAGGGATAGGCCCAGGAGAAAGGCGGCCATGGAGCCGGTCCAGGCACCCGTAACGGGTAAGGGAATGGCAACAAAAATGGTGAGACCGAGGGTTTCATATTTTTCAACGGTGGCGGTTTTGCGGCGGGTACGGGCAAAGAGCCAGTCGAAGAAGCGCTTGCCGAGAGGGACCTTCATGCACAGGGTGGAGACGGGGCCGAGCAGCAGCAGGATAAACGGAACCGGGAGCATGTTGCCGAGAACGGCCCATAAATAGATGCGGGCTGAGCGGCGCAGGTCGTCCATCCCCAGACGGGTGGAGGTATCGGTGTCCGGCAGGAGCCAATGGCCGACGGGAATGGCACCGCGCAACTCGACAATCGGTAGGGTGGAAATGGCGATAATGGTGAGGTCTTCGGACAGCCCCTTGTTGCGGAGGGCTTCGGCGATTTTCCGCCCGGTGCTTTTGTGGGGGACTTCCACCGCGGTCTCGGTGGTGGCGCGTTCCAGAACATAGGGAGCGGGGGGGGGGGCCTCTTGGGCGAAAGCGGCCAGGGGGGCGGTCAGGAATAGCAGGATACACAGGGATTTCATGGGGCGCGGAATTCCTTTTTGATTGTCTTGAAGCGGCGAAGCATACGGAAGAAGCGGACCGTGTCGGCGAGGGGATGGATTTTACTTTTTTCGGTGCCGTAGATGGTTTGGATGGTGACGGCGCCAATTTTGAAGCCGCGCAGGGAGAGGCGCAGAAGAATTTCGGATTCGGCGGCAAAGCGGCGGGAGGCCGTGTCGTAGAGGCCTTCCGGGAAAGCCGAGCGGTGATAGAGGCGGAATCCGCATTGGCTGTCGGGGACATATTGGCCCATCTGGCGCGAGAGGAGGTCGGACATGAAGCGGTTGACGAAGCGCCGCAGCGGGGGCATGTCGGTGAGGTTGCCCATGCGGTTGCCGACGAGGACGGCGCTGTGGGTGCGCTCATAGGCCTGCAGAAAGGCGGGGATATCCGAGGGGGCGTGCTGGCCGTCGCCATCGAGGGTGATCGCCAGATCGCAGCCGGTTTCACGGGCATGGTCGAAACCGGTTTGCAAGGCGGCGCCTTTGCCCTGATTATGCACATGCGCCAGCACCGTGGCTCCGGCGGCGGCCGCGACCGGCCCCGTCTGGTCGGGGGAGCCATCATCTATCACCACGATTTCAGCCTGGGGGCAATAGTCGCCGACTTCGTGGATGACGGGCGCGATGCAGTGCTCCTCCCGATAGGCGGGAATAAGGATACAGATCTTAGGAGAAGCAGGCGCGGGGGGGGGCATCGGGGGGCTCAGTAGGCGTTTTGGCGGTTGAAGAAGGTTTGGATCAAGATTTTGAGGTCAAAAGACAGCGACCAATTTTCGAGGTAATAGAGATCGTGCTGGACGCGGTCGGCGATGGAGGTATTGCCGCGGAGTCCGTTGACCTGGGCCCAGCCGGTCATGCCGGGACGGGAAATATGGCGGGTCATATAGTGGCCGACGCCGCCCTTGAACTGTTCGACAAAATGGGGCCGCTCGGGGCGAGGCCCGACCAGCGACATGTCGCCGGTGAAGACATTCCAGAACTGCGGCAATTCATCGAGATTCCACTTGCGCAAAAATTCACCGATCCCGGTACGGCGAGGATCGTCGGGTGTGGCCCACACGGGTCCCGTCTGTGATTCGGCATTGATCGGCATGGTGCGTAGCTTATAGATGGTGAAGGGCTGGCCGGCCAAGCCGCAACGGACCTGGCGGTAAAACACAGGGCCCGGAGAACTGCGTTTGATGAGCGGGGCAGCCACCAGGATGATCGGAGTGGAAATGGCCAGGCCCACCAAGGAGCCGGCGAGGTCCTCAAGGCGCTTGAGGACCCGGTTCCAAAAGGAATCCAGGGGCCAGCGAGCCATCCCCAGCAGCGGAATATCCGCGACATGGTTGACGCGGACGCGCGAGGTCAACACGCCATAAAGATCGGGAACCATGCGAAAAGGAATCAGGTTGCGTTCGCAGTGCAACAGAATTTGTGCCAGACGCGAGCGATCAATACCGGGGTCGGCGAGAATGACTTCATCGATCTGTTCTTTGGAGACCACCTGTTCCAACTCGCCGATATGACCCTTGACCAGTTTGGGTGTGATGGCCGAAGACAGGGTCAGGTTGCGGGCGCTGTCTGGATCGGCGGGGAGCAAGTAGCCAGCGAGACGCGAGCGCAGGCGCGGTTCGCGTTCGAGGGCACGGCGAATGCGCGCGGCCAGATCATCGACGCCAATGATCAGTATCCGGCGAATGGGAGCGGTGCGGCGGGCCCAATGTAATTCGCTGCGGAACAAGATGAATCGCTCCACGAGCACCAGCAGCAGCACCGTGAAAAAGGCCAGCAGGGCGACGGTTCGCGAATAGGGGGGCCAATCCGCGGAGCGCACCACAAAGGAGAGGGCCAGGGCCGTTGCCAGGGTAATGGTGACCCCGCGGACAATGCGTGGCAGCTTGTCGCCAAAAGACCCAAGTTGAGGGCGGATGTAGAGCCCGATTAAACGAAAAATCAGCACCAGCAGGGGTGCCAGGACGCCTGCGGCCGCGAGATACATGATCCGGGGCGGCAGGATTTCATTGTGGTGGAGGGGAATCAGACCGGAATCAAACCGAATCCATGTGGCCAGTAAAACCCCCCCAAAGGCGGCGGCGGCATCCGCGACACCGGCGAGGATGCTGCAAAAGGCGTCAAAATTGTCCCGGGGGGCTTGCATGGTCTCGGGCAATACCATACGAAAAGAGCGGCAGAGCGACAATCGCAGATTTCAAGGGCTCGGGCGATGTCCGCTCCGAGGTCCCAAGTTCGGGAAGAAAGCGTTCGGAGGCGATCCGTCTGATCTGATGGATGCGTTTTTCCCCGATTACCGCCCCACAACCAACGCCCCCCCCCGTTGCTTTGGGTGGTGGCGGCGGCGGTGGTGGTGATACTTCTTAAAGCGTGTTTAGGCTTTGACGGCTTGGATGGCCTTGAGGACCTTCTCGGGCATGAAGGGGAACTCATAGAGGCGGGCGCCGGTGGCATTGTAGATGGCGTTAGCAAATACCGGGGCGGGGCCGTTGATGCAGATTTCCGACACGCTCTTGGCACCAAATGGGCCAGAGTGCTCATAGGAGGGCACCAGAATGGCCTTGATCGGGGGCTTGTCGCGCATCGAAAAGATGTGGTATTCGGCAAAGGACGGGTTGGTCATGCGTCCATTCGTGAAAAGATATTGTTCGGTGAGGGCATAGGAAATGCCGTTGAGGGTCCCGCCTTCGGTCTGACCTTCACAGAGGGCGGGGTTGATGGCAGTGCCGCAGTCAATGGTGGAGACATATTGCAGTACGCGAATCAGGCCGGTCCAGGTATCCACCTCGATTTCCGCATAGTGCGCGGCGAAAGGCGGGGGGGATTTCTCCGTAAAGTGTGAGCCGGTGCCGATGATTTGGTACTGGTTTTTGGAATAGAGTGCATAGCAGGCAATGTCGCCGTAAGACACCTTTTGGGAGCCATCGGTGTTCTGCACGTGGCTCGCCACGCATTGGACCTGGTCGACGGGGAGGCCGAGTATTTCCGCGCCGGTTTTGAGAATCTGGCGCTTGGCGTCAGCAGCGGCTTTGCGTGAGGCTTCGCCGGAAAGATAGGTGGTGGAGGAGGCATAGGCACCGACATCGAACGGGGTCATGTCGGTGTCCGATGAGTAGACAATCATCTTGTCGGTGGTCGTGGCCAATTCTTCGGCAGCGATCTGCGCCAGAACGGTATCTGAACCGGTGCCCAGATCCGTTGCGCCCACGAGGAGATTGAACGAACCGTCCTCGTTGATTTTGATGCTTGCGCCGCCCATGTCGATATGGGGAATGGAGGAGCCTTGCATCAGGCAGGCCATGCCAATGCCGCGGCGATAGCGACCAGTCTTGTCGCGCCAATCGGTGCGCTTGTCCCAGCCGATGGCCTCGGCACCTTTGGCGATACAGTCGTCGAGCGCGCAGGAGTCGATGGTCATGGGCGTGCCTTCCTTGCCTTCGCCAAGGGCGGCAAAGATGGGAGAGCTGTCGCCGGATTGGATGTGATTTTGCCGCCGGAATTCGAGAGGGTCCATCCCGATGGCGTCGGCCATCTTGTCGATGGTGGATTCCATGGCGAAGAATGCCTGGGTGGCACCGAAGCCACGGTACGCGCCACCGACAGGGAGATTGGTGTAGAGCACCTTGCCGTCAAAGTGGATATTGTCGCAGCGGTAGAGGGGCAGGACCTTGGAGCCGCAGCAGGAGACCACGGTAAGCCCATGGCCGCCGTAGGCCCCGGTGTTGTTCCAGCAATCCATGCCGATGGCGGTGATGGTGCCGTCCTTTTTTATGCCCGCACGCAGGCGAACGCGGATCGGATGGCGGGTGCGGCCAGTGATGAAGTTTTCTTCGCGGGTGAACTGCCAGAATGCGGGCCGCCCGGTGCGCAGGGCGACCAGCGCGACAATGTCCTCCAGCAAGATTTCTTGCTTGGAGCCAAAGCCGCCGCCGATGCGGGGCTTGATGACACGAATCTTCTGCACGGGGAGGCCCAGTGCCTGGGCGACGATGCGACGGCAGTGGAAGGGGACCTGGGTGGAGGTGGTAATGACAATCCGCCCGGCGGAATCCACATGCGCCAGCGAGGTATAGGGCTCGATGGGACAGTGCTGGGCATAAGGGGTTTCGTAGGTGTCGTCAAAGGTGAAATCGGCGTCCTGCATGCCCTGGTCGAAGTCACCGGCTTCGCAGCCCACCATGGCGACGAGATTTTTCTTGGGGTCGTAGGGGATCGGGATGGGAACATAGGCTTCGGGCTCATCATGGATGATGGGGGCGTCCTCGGCCATGGCCTCGTCAATGGTGAAAACGGGCTCAAGCAATTCGTACTTAACCGTGATCTTCTTCAGCGCGGCTTCGGCTTGCTCGGCCGTTTCGGCGGCGACGGCGGCAACGCGATCACCGACATGGCGCACCTTGGTATCAAAGATGAAGGTGTCGTAGGGCGAGGGCTCGGGATAGCCTTGGCCGGCGGTGCAATGGATGTTGCGGGGGACGTTGCCATGCCAGAGAACAGCTTTCACCCCGGGCATTTTTTCGGCCTTGGAGACATTGATGGAGGTGATGCGGGCGTGGGGATGGGGGCTCCACAACATCTTGACGATCAGGGCCTCGCGCGGGGCTAAATCACCGACATAGGAATCTTTGCCGAGGGCGAGTTGTTTGGCGTCGATTTTGGTGACCGAGTGGTGGACCTGTTTGAAGTTGGCAGTGGGATTGTCGCTCATGGGGGGCTCCTGGGGTGAGGGGTCAGGACTGGGTGTTTTGGGCTTCCTGGCGGTCCAGGACACGGCGCAGCGCGGACCAGATTTTCTCGTAGCCGGTGCAGCGGCACAGATTGCCATCCATATATTCACGGACGGTTTCATCATCGAAGTGCGTCTCGTTTTCCATCAGGGCGGTAGCCGACATGATCATGCCGGGAATGCAGTAGCCGCACTGGACGGCACCGCCATCGATGAGTTCCTGCTGGAACTCGGAGGGGTTATCGTGAGTGCCAATGCTTTCGATGGTGCGGATTTCATGGCCTTCTACTTGCATGGCATAGAGCAAACAGGAGTAAACGGCCCGTCCGTCCATCAGGACGGTGCAGGAGCCGCAGGTGCCCTGGCCGCAGCCGAATTTGGCCCCCTTGTAGCCTTCGCGCCGTAGCAGGTCCAGGAGCTTCTCGTCGGGCTCAGTGATAAATGTTTTGCTTTCACCGTTGATGGTGAACTGGACGGTCTGGGGATTCTTTTTCATTATTCGGCTCTCCCGTGGGCAAACGTAGCGGCCCGTTCTAATGCATCTAAAATCGAAACCTCGGCCAGGTGCTGTGAATATTCAGGGCTTTGGCCTTCGCAACTGCGCCAGGGGACATCGCGGGCCGCCTTGGTGGAGGCCTCCTTGAAGACCTCGCTGACGGCTTCTTTGCCGACAAGCGCAGCTTCGACATTGGGCAGCCGCCGGGGAAAGGGAATGGCACTGCCCGCGGCGATGCGCGCAGACTGGATGATCGAGCCGTCCAATTCCAGCACGGCGGCAATCGTGACCATGCTGAATGCCGCCGTGGTGCGCGAGACCTTGACAGAACCAAACCCGTGGTGAGCCTGGAGGGCCGGGACCTTGACGGAGGTCAGGATGTTGCCATCGAGAAAACGCTTGGCCGGCTGGGTGGCGAAATATTCATCAGCAGAATATTCATTTTCATGGTCCGAATAGACGACCATGCGGGCATTCATCGCCAGCAGGACAACCGGCAGATCGGCCCAGGGAAAGACGCGGCAGATATTGCCGCCAATGGTGGACACATTCCGGATTTGATGGGTAGAGATGCGCCGGCAAATCTCGTGCATGGCCCAGCGGGGGGCGCGATAGCGCTGAATGTCGGAGAGCGGGGTGGTGGCGCCAATGCGGTAGAAATTGCCATCGGGGCGGATGTACGACAGGCCCAGGCGAGTGATATCGACGGCGGTTACCGGGGTGTGGTCCTGCATGAAGTGCAGCGCGGTGCCGCCCGCAAGGATCATGCCTTTCGTGCCAAGCTCGCGCAGGTTGTCGCGAGCGGCCGACAAGCTGGCCGGACGGAGGAATTCACACAATTTCATAATGGGCTCCTTATACTGGGGCTAAATAACGGGCAAAAGTATAGCGAGGTTGCATGAAACGATAAAGCCCAAATAATCAAGGGGGCGCGTCAAGCGGTTCACTTCATTAACGACCATGAGTCTCCTGCTACGCCTTGTGTGGACTCAGCATGGCATGGCAGGCTGAACGATTCCAAATTGGCATGGCTGCCAGCTCACCGTGATGAAATGTTGATCCTGCATTTTTCACCCGACCCACCCGTGTGCGTGCATCATCTAAACGTACATGATGGTTAATTAACCATCTGGCAGGAAATGGCATATTATATGGCGATTTTTACCATTTTATCCATATATTATCACATGATAGTTAATTAACCATCTGTTTTTTTCTACTCAAAGGTCATCGAAAACTTGCGCGATGCCATCCGATTTAATGGTTTTTTCATCCGCATTTTAGTCCCCGTGTTTTGTGGCGCATCCGTGGTTACCCTGGCGGTTCCCTAGGGTGAATTTTGGTGCCCCCCTGTGGTTGGATGCGTTTCCGTTGAGTCCCCCCCCCCGGCCAGCAAGGTTTTCTTTTAGTGGCGGGGGGTGTAGGATGCAACCATGACTGAAAATTACATGAGCTGGATACTGGCGGGGGTCCTCTTGCTTTGCGGGTGCGGGCGTCCGATGGCTACGGTGGCGCCGGAGTCGTCTCGTGGGGCGGAACTGGTCCCGGTGGAGGTGTCGGGCGAACAGGCGCTGGAGGAAGTCCGTCGGTTTGTGGCGCTGGGACCGCGTCTGTCTGGCACGAAAGGGGCCGAGCGGGCGGCGTTATATCTGGCGGATCGTTTGCAGGAGTTGGGGGTGGAAACTGAAATTCAGGAATTCAGCGATGCGTCGCCAAAGGGCACCCTCGTGTTTCGCAACGTGCTGGGACGAATTCCCGGCACCGGCAAGCGCATCCTTCTCTTGGGATCGCATTACGACACCAAGGTGGGCATCGCCGATGATTTCGCGGGGGCCAACGACTCCGGATCCAGCACGGGATTGCTGCTGGAATTGGCGCGGGCCTTTCAGGCAACGGCCCCGCATCCGATGGAAATCCGGCTGGCCTTTTTTGATGGCGAAGAGAGCATGAAGGACTATGGCCCGACGGATGGGCTGCACGGGAGCCGCTATCTGGCACAGCACATGGAGGCGGAGGGGAGGCTGGCCGATATCGAGGCGATGATCCTGCTGGATATGATCGGGGACCGGAATCTGACCGTGACGATTCCGCGTAATAGTGCGCCCCCCCTCGTGAACGAGGTGTTTAATGCGGCCCGGGCCGAGGGCGTGCGGCGCTATTTTCAACTCTATCCGGCCCATATTCTGGATGATCATGTGCCTTTTTTGGAGCGTGGCGTGTTGGCCATTAATCTGATCGACTTCCAGTTTGGCAGCGAGCCGGGCCGGAATGATTACTGGCACACGCCGGACGACACGATGGACAAGCTGTCGGCGGAAAGCCTGGACATTGTGGGCCGGGTGACGGCGCGTGTGGTCGCGCAATTAATGCAGGCAACACCCAAATAATGCGCTCACCGGGCCTTTTGTCTGGACAGTCGCCGGGGGCAGAGTCCAGCATTCGGGGTGACTCATTTCATAAGGAAACCGACGATGTTCAATGCTCAAGCTGAAACGATGCCCACAGGGGAATTACGCAAGTTGCAGGGGCAACGGTTGCGGGCGGTGGTCGAGCGCGCCTATGACCATGTCCCCTTTTACCGGGCAAAAATGCAGGCGCAGGGGGTAACGCCGGACGATATCCGCTCCATCGAGGATTTGCCCCGATTGCCGTTTATCACCAAAACAGATTTCCGCGATCAGTATCCGTTTGGCATGTTTGGCGTACCGCAAAAAGAGATTGTGCGCATTCATGCCAGCTCTGGTACCACGGGCAAACCCACGGTCTCGGGCTACACACAGGCGGATATCGACAACTGGGCGGAATGTGCGGCACGCTCGCTGGCGTGTGGGGGGGCGACGGCTGAGGATACGGTTCAAGTCGCCTACGGCTATGGCCTTTTTACCGGGGGGCTGGGGATGCACTACGGAGCCGAAAAGCTGGGCGCGGCGGCTCTGCCCATGTCGGCGGGCAACACCGAGAAGCAGATCATGCTGATGAAGGATTTCAACGTGACGGTCTTGTGCTGCACCCCGAGCTATGCACTGCAAATTGCCGAAGTGGCGGCCGCCATGGGCATTGATCTCATGACCTTACCGCTGAAGAGCGGCCATTTCGGCGCGGAACCCTGGACCGAAGCCATGCGCCAGCACATTGAACAGGTGCTGCCGTTGAAGGCCTTGGATATCTATGGGTTATCCGAAGTGGCGGGGCCGGGGGTGGCGAACGAGTGCCTCGAACAAAACGGCCTGCATGTTTTTGAAGACCATTTCTATCCCGAAATTATTGATCCTGTGACGGATACCCCGCTGCCGGATGGCGAAAAAGGCGAGCTGGTGTTTACCTGCTTGACCAAAGAGGGCGTGCCGCTGATTCGCTATCGTACCCGCGACATCACCTTGCTTTTGAATGAGGGGCCGTGCCCCTGTGGCCGGACCAGCCGGAAAATCGCGCGCCTGATGGGCCGCACCGACGATATGTTGATTATCCGTGGCGTCAATGTCTTCCCCTCACAGGTGGAAGATGTGCTGGTCCGCATTGAGGGCGTCCACCCGCAGTACCTGATCATTGTCGACCGGCAGGGCAACCTTGATACCATCGAAATTCAAGTGGAGGTGACCGAGGGCCTTTTTAGCGACGAAGTGCGTAAACTGGAGGCCCTGCGCGATCAAATTCATCATCAGATCAAAACCATGCTGAACGTCAGCGCCAAAATCACCCTGGTGGAGCCCAAAACGATCGAGCGATCACTCGGCAAAGCCAAGCGGGTGCAGGACCGGCGGACCCTGTCGTAATCAAAGGAGGCAATCATGAAAGTACGTCAAATTTCGATATTTCTGGAGAATCGCTCAGGGCGTTTAGCCAGCGTCCTATCCGAGATGGCCAAGGCGGGCGTCAATATTCGGGCGCTGTCACTGGCGGATACGAGTGACTTTGGCATTCTACGGCTGATTGTGGACAAGGTAGAGGCGGGGGTGAAGGCGCTGAAAGATGGCGGCTACACCGTCTCGCTGACGGAAGTGCTGGCGGTGGAGGTGCCGGACCAACCGGGGGGGCTAGCCGGCATCCTTGAGGCGCTGTCGCAGGCGGACCTTAATGTGGAATACATGTATGCGTTTGTGTGCCGCGCAACTGAAAAGGCGGTCGTGGTCTTCCGGTTTGAGAATGTCACTGTTGCCATTGAGGCCTTGAAGGCCGCGGGCATTTCCATTCTGCCAGCCGAAACGGTCTATTCCTTCTAATCGTCACGGGGCAGAAAAGCGCATCTGCGTCAGACCGCGGACGTAAAATGTGTGAATGGGACGCATTCGGGCCCGATCCAGGCCGTATCTGGGCCAGGCATCCTTCTTGACGAGGGTGGGGCGCGGGGATATAGTGCGCGGACTTTAACTTTAGGCGAGGAGAATTCAATGGCTACATCATGTCAAATCTGCGGCAAAGGCGCATCGGTCGGATCTCGGATCATTCGTCACGGGCTGGAAAAGAAGAAAGGCGGCATTGGGCTGCATACCACGGCTGTGACCAAGCGTACCTTCAAACCCAATTTGCAAAAGATTCGGGCCCGGGTGGGTGGCGGGGTGAAGACCATGACGGTCTGCACGTCGTGCCTCAAGGCGGGCAAGGTCACGAAGGCCTAAGCACAGACGACTCGTTCGTCCGGCCCATCGCCCTGCGACAACACCCCGCCGCGCACGAGCGACGAGGTGTTTTGTTTTGAAATGGGCCCCGAGGCGTCAGGAAAGGAATCCATGAGCACATCCCCAGGGAACAAGGCTGTCCTGAGTGTGGACGACCGGAGCGTGGAAATGGGGGTGGTGATCGGCCGCACCGGTGAACGCGCGCTGGATATGAGCCAGTTGAAGGCCCAGACCGGTTGCCTCTCGTTTGATCCGGGCATGGCCAATACCGCTGCATGCCGCAGCGCCATCACCTTTGTGGATGGCGAGCAGGGAATTTTACTGCATCGGGGCTATCCCATCGAGGATTTGACCGCCCACTGCAGCTTTATCGAAGTCGCTTATCTGCTGATTCATGGCACGCTGCCGACCGCGCGGCAGCAGACCACCTTTTCTGAGCTGCTGAATCTCCATTCCATGTTACACGAAGATATGCGCTGCTTCTTCGGCAACTATCCCGAAGGTGCGCACCCAATGGCGGTGCTCTCAGCTATGGTGGTCTCGCTGTCGAGTTTCTATCCTGAATTACAACAGAATAGTAAGACGGAGGAGATCAACACCACCGTTACGCGGCTGTTATCAAAACTACGCACGATTGCCGCCTTCTCCTACAAGAAGTCGGTCGGTGAGCCGTATGTATATCCAAGTCACAAGTATAGCTACTGCGAGAACTTCCTGAACATGATGTTTAGTTCACCGGTATCGAAGTACATGACCAGTGACGACGATGTGGCGCTGATGAATCAACTGCTGATTTTGCATGCGGATCACGAGCAAAATGCCTCAACCACCGTTGTGCGCACGGTGGGGAGCACCGGGGCCAACCTCTATGCCTGTATAGCGGCGGGGATTTGCGCGCTGTGGGGGCCGCGGCATGGCGGGGCCAACCAGGCCGTGATCGAAATGCTCGAGGAAATTCAGAGAGAAGGCCTGACGGCGCAGCAGGTGGTCGCTCGGGCTAAAGACAAGAATGACCCGTTCCGCCTGATGGGCTTTGGCCATCGAATCTACAAGGCATACGATCCGCGGGCCAAAATCGCCAAGAAACTATGCGCGGAGGTTTTGCGCCGCAAGAAATTGAGCAATGCCATGGTGGACATGGCCCTGGCCCTGGAAGAACAAGCCCTCCAGGATGCCTATTTTCAAGAGCGCCACCTGTATCCTAACGTGGATTTCTATACGGGGTTGATTTACCGGGCAATGGGCTTTCCTACGACCATGTATCCGGTGCTGTTTGCCCTGGGACGACTGCCCGGATGGATTGCCCATTGGCAGGAAATGCATCAAGACCCGGAGCAAAAACTGTTGCGCCCCCGTCAGGTATATACGGGACCGGAACGAACCGAGTATGTGCCTATCACGGCACGCGGGTAACACGGTGTTGAGCGGCATGTCACCCAAACGAAATCTCGACGAGACTCCCGCGGGTCCTTCTCAGGAGGCGCGCGACCAGCGCGTCGAACTGGCCTTCCTGGAAGGTGTGCGTACGCGGTTGCCCCGGCATCCGGCCATCCTCGAAGCCTTGGGCTGCCTGTATACCGAAATGGGACGCTATCAAGATGGGCTGCAGGCCGATCGCGACAGCGTCTGTCTCCAGCCGGCATCGCCGCTGGCCTGGTATAACCTCGCGTGCAGCTTGTCCCTCACCGGTCAGGTTAATGATGCCTTCCACGCCCTCGAGAAGGCGGTGACATTGGGCTATGCCGATGCCGAGTGGATGCAGAAGGATGCCGATTTTGCCCCCATTCGTTCCGATCCCCGCTTCGGGCGCATTCTGGCCCGACTGATGGCAGGGCGACCGGACGGGGCATAGATGGGATATGCCGGGCTAGATTCCGGCCGCCGTCAGCACGATCCCGGCCGCTGCCGAACCCATCAGCAGGGGCAGGGGTGGGATGCGTTTCCAGACGATGAGGCCCAGCCCAATTGCAAAAATAGCCACAGGCGGAAGGGAGGCAACCGCCATGCCGTCTGGCACAAGCGCCAGCCCCAGGCGAATGCCGGTGGCAGTGAGCAGCCCGACCAGCGCCGGCATCAGCCCGCGCATCGCGGCCCGAAAGGCTGGTTTTTCGCGCAGGTGCATCGCCACCAGTCCTAGCATCATCAAGAGAATCGCTCCCGGTAGGCACACCCCGACCGTGGCCGCGATGGACCCGCTGATCCCGGCAACCTGATAGCCGGCAAAGGTGGCCAGGTTTACTGCAATCGGCCCGGGGGTGGCCTCCGAGATCGCCAGGATGTCCATAAACCGTCCGGCGGGCAGCCAATTCTGAACCTCGATTTCGGCCTGCATCAGCGGAATCATATTGTAGCCCCCGCCGACACTGAATAGGCTGATTTTGAAAAAGGCCCAAAAGAGGTATGCGTGCGTCATCATGGCGCAACCGGGGGGGGGCGGCGCAGAACATATACGGCCAGGCCGATGGCCGCTCCGGTCAGGATCAGTGGGATCGGACTCAACACGCGGCTGAGCATCAAGCCCGCCCCTACCGCGGCCGCCAGCAGCAGCAGAGGAGAGCGCAGGTGGATGACTCCCAGCCGGATGGCCGCCCCGGCAATCAGGGCGACCACCGCCGGGCGCAGGCCGGCTAACGCGCCTGCCACCCAGCGGTTGTCCCAGCGCGTGCCCATCAGGGCCGCCAGGGCCAGAATGACAACAAACGAGGGCAGGGCCACGGCAACTGCGGACAGAATGGCCGCGCGCTTTCCGGCGAGGCGCAGGCCTGCCAACACCGCAAAGTTGACGATGATGACCCCCGGCACCGACTGGGCGATGGCATACTCTTCCGCCACGTCCGCTGAGGTCATCCAGCCGCGGCGGCCAGCCAGTTCGGCATCGAATACGGGCAGCGCGGCCATGCCGCCGCCGAAGGCCGTGAGTCCAATGCGCATGAAACTCCAGATCAAAGCGGTATGGGATGGGTACGTCATGATGGTCACGATAGCACGCATCGGCTTGAACACCACCCGGAAATGGCCCACAGCGTAGAACGCAGCCGCCGATTCCGTGAGCCACTCGATTGTGGTAGAGTGGACCCAACGAACCACAGATATGAAACTCATCGACGGCATTCCAGTGTGGGGCGATCCCATCGAACCCAATGCGCTTGCGCAAATTCGACGCTGTGCCAAAACGGCAGATCGCGTTGCGTTGATGGCCGACCATCATAAGGGCTATGCCGTGCCCATCGGCGGCGTGGTGGCCTACACGGACAGCATCAGCCCTTCCGGCGTCGGCTACGACATTGGCTGTGGCAATAAGGCGGTTCGCATCGATGCCAAGGCCGATGATGTCCGCCGCGATATCAGTCGGATCATGGATGCTATTTTCGCGCGGCTCGTATTTGGCATCGGACAACGCAATCCGGTACGAGTCGATCACGCGCTGTTCGATGACGACACCTGGACGCTGGAGGCCATGCGGCCCCTTAAAGACTTGGCCCGGGATCAGCTCGGAACCATTGGAGCCGGAAACCACTATGTGGATATCCTGATCGATGACCAGGACCGCGTTTGGATTGGGGTGCATTTCGGGTCACGCGGTTTGGGATTCAAGACGGCCGCCTGGTTTCTGAAAAAAGGGGGGGCGAAAGATGGCATGGATGTGGACCCGCTGGTGATTCCGGCCGCCTCGGCGCTGGGGGCCGATTACCTCGCCTGCATGCATCTCGCCGGGCGCTACGCCTACGCGGGGCGCGACTGGGTGTGCGCGGAGGTCGCCCGCCTGATGGGGGCCTCCATCCTGGAAGAGGTACACAATCATCACAACTTCGCCTGGCGTGAGTCGCATGGCGGGGAAAAACTCTGGGTGGTGCGCAAGGGGGCCACACCCGCCTTCCCGGGCCAAAAAGGCTTCATTGGCGGCTCAATGGGCGATATCAGCGCCATTGTCGAGGGAATTGAGAATGATCTGGCCCCGTGGTCACTGTATTCCACCGTTCATGGTGCCGGACGCACGATGGGGCGGATGGAAGCCAAGGGGAAAACCAACCGCCGCACGGGCCAATGTCTGCGCCCAGGAAAAGTGACACCCGAGATGATGCGCCAGAGTGTCGCCGCCTTCGGCACCGAACTACGCGGCGGGGACTTGGATGAATCACCCCACTGCTACAAAGACCTGCAAAGCGTCCTCGATGCCCATGCTGGCACGATCAAAATTCTGCACACCCTGCGCCCCATCGGCGTCGCCATGGCCCCCAGTAAAAAGCCGTGGGATTGAAATCAATCCCGGCGCCTGACTAATTCAGATTAGCCCCGCCCGGCTATGCAAAAAAAAGGGGGGCCGACTCGCTCACCCTGGTCATCTTTTAGCCTGAATAATGCAGGTTAGGGCTTACCCGGATGGGGGGGCGTCGAGAATGGTCCGGATGCGGGTGGCGAGGGTGCTCATGGAAAAGGGTTTCTGGAGGAAATGGATGCCGTCTTCGACGATGCCGTTGGGGGCGATGATGTCGGCGGAATATCCTGAGATATAGAGGCAGCGGATGTCGGGGTGGCGGTCTATAATTTGTTCGGCGAGTTGGCGTCCGTTCATGTCCGGCATGATGACGTCGGTAACGAGCATGTGAATGGGGGTGGAGGCGGTGCGCGCGATGCGCAGCGCGTCGTTCGGGGAGGAGGCGCTGAGGAGGGTGTACCCCAGGCGGGAGAGGTGGCGAGTGGTCAGATCGAGGATGGCGGCATCATCTTCAACCACTAGAAGTGTTTCGGTGCCGGGGGTGGGCTGTGCCGGCGCGGGCGGGGCGCTGGACAGGACGGCGGAATCCGCAGGCTGCGGTAAATGGATTTCGAACGAGGTTCCGCAATCGGGCTCACTGTCCACTGCGATGCAGCCGTCATTTTGCCGGACAATGCCATAGACGGTGGCCAGACCGAGCCCGGTGCCTTCCCCGGGGCCCTTAGTGGTGAAAAAGGGCTCAAACACATGCGCCAGCGAATGGGTATCCATCCCGACTCCGTTGTCGCGAACAGCCAGGACGGTAAAAGGCCCGGGAGTGGCGTCGGCATGGCAGAGCGCATCGTCGGGGCGGAGGGTGGTGGTGCCGGTTTCGATGGTGAGAATCCCCTGGCCGGACATGGCATCGCGGGCATTGACACAGAGGTTGACGAGAATCTGGTCGAGTTGAGAGGGGTCCATCGCGACAGGACAGACATGGGGGGCGGGATGCCAGGCGATTTGGATGCCACTGCCCATGAGGCGCTGGAGCATGTCCAGGGTGTCGGTGACAGCGGTGTTAAGGTCCAGCAGACGGGGGGCGATCGGTTGCTTGCGGGCAAAGGCCAGCAGTTGGCGGGTGAGATTGGTGGAGCGCAGGGCGGCCTTGTGGATTTCGTTTACAGCATGATGAAGGGGGGGGGTGCCGCTTGCGTCGTCGAGGGCCAGTTCGGCGTAACCGATGATGGATTGCAGCATGTTGTTGAAATCGTGGGCGACGCCGCCAGCGAGGCGCCCGACAGATTCGAGACGCTGGGCTTGCTCAAGCTGACTGCGGAGTTTGTCGCGTTCGGCTTCGGCGTTGATTTTCTCGGAGATATCCCGCGCAATGGCAATGAGGACATCTTTGCCAAAGTAACGGCCTTTGTTGATCGTGATTTCTTTTGGGAAGATGTCGCCATCCTGGCGGACCGCCCAGAAAGTGAAGTGCGCGGGTTGGCCCGTTCGGAAAACGGCCTCGGACAGGCGTTGTATGTCCTCCAAATCGTTTTGGCCAGGGGCGGCGACGTCAACTGGGGTTTTGCCGATGAGGTCCTTGCGGGAGCAGCGATACATGGTTTCGGCTCCTCGGTTCACGTCGATGAAGGTGCCGGTTTTGTCCTGGACGTAGATGGCTTCGCCCAAGGCGTTGAAGACATCCAGATAGCTTTGCTGGGTGGAGCGGAGGAGTTGCTCATTCACCACGCGTTCGGTGATATCGCGCACGATTGTCAGGGTGGTCTCCTCGGTGCAGGGCGAAATGCGGGCCTCGAAGTGCCGTGTCTGATCGCCCAGGAGGAGGGAATAGTGGATTTCCTGGAGGGTGCTGGTCGCCAGCGCCTGGTCAATGGCTTGGCTGCATTGGTCGGCGACGGGGGCGGGCAGAATGTCGCGCAGTTTATGGTTGCAGATGTCACCGGGAGGGCCAGCAAGCAGGGAGGGGTCGCTAGCGTGGACGTCGAGATAGGTTCCATCGCGGCGGTTAATAAAGAAAATATCCGGAAGGGCATGTATGAAGGCGCGGTTGCGGGCTTCGCTTTCGCGCAGCGCCTCTTCGGCCTGTTTTTTCTCAGTGATGTCGACCATGACGCCATGAACGGTGACCAGACGGCCGGCGTCGTCGCGCTGGTAGGTCGCGCTGTTACGAAGCCAGATCGTCTGTCCCTGGCGGGTCAGACAGCGATGCTCGAGAAAAAATGGGTCGCCAGTTCGGTTGTGAAGCTGCATGGCATTCGCTATCCGCTCGCGGTCTTCAGAGGGAATTTGACGGAGCCAGAAGTCGGGATCGGACAGCCACTCTTGCGCAGAGAAGCCGAGGATGGATGTGACTTGGGGACTGATGTAAGTGGTGTGCGGCGACGGAAGCAGATGGACGATATAGGTGATGGCCGGGAGCGCCTCGGTCAGGAGGCGGTAAGGGACGGGCGGCTCGGGCGGCGATACGGATGGGGCAGGACGGGTGGGGGTGGTCATGGAATTTCTCGATATATAGGGGAATGTCCTCAACACAGATCATCAGCCTATCCAATAGCCTGCCCCCCTGCAAGGCAGCAAACGGAGGCGTTGATGTCCGGCCAGGGCGGACAAGCCCGCGCCCCGTGTATCGGGGGCAACCGGCTGGCCGAAAATCGTGATCTTTTCGGCCTATTTTCGACTGATTTTAGCCTAATAAAAGGAATTAAATCGGTTTAGTTGACAAACATTTGCCTTCAGCTTAGATTCCGGATAACAAAATTCGGCGGTGACCCCGTCGGCAACCCAACCCAAAAGGACCAAACGCCAATGAAAACCTTGAAAATAGCTTTGATGAGTCTGGCCATGACCGCGGCCCTCGCCTCCATCTCGTTTGCCGACTCCGGCACCAACCACGACGCCGAAGTCGTCGAAAAGCCCTCCGATTGCTCGGCAAAGGTGAAAGCCGACTGCAATTCGGCTGAAAAGGCCGACTGTGGCAGCAAGAAAAAGGCTGACTGCTCCAGCAAGAGTGCGATCTCGGACGCGGAGGCCCCAAACGTGTCTGTCGAGTAACCAACCCTCACTGATTCATACCTTCGTGCCCTGGCCGGGTCGCAGTTTTCTCCTTCTGCGATCCGGCCCATTTTTGTCCGGCATCCGTCCTGAACCCCAAATGTACGAGAATCCATGAAAATAGAGTCAATATCAGTAAAGGGGTCAAAAGGTACCAGTTTCATAAAGTAATCTTATGGGTTGACGGGGGGCGGCGAACAGTCAATCCCCTGACGAGGTCTTATGCACGTTTTCCATAGCTTGGAAAAATCACGAAAAAAGTTTTCCATAGCGTGGAAAAGATCCCTGTAGGTGCACCCGCTGAACGCGCTCGACGAGCACCACACGAGAGCAGCCCCTCGCTGGACACCCTCGCTCGATATTGGATATTGATATCCCTCCCTCCCATTGTAGGCCAGCCTTGTACGGCTGGCGCGGACCAAATCCCAGCGCCGGGGATGTAACCCCGGCCTACAAGGTCATGTCATTGAATATTGAATATTGGATATTGATATCCCTCCCTCCCATTGTAGGCCAGCCTTGTACGGCTGGCGCGGACCAAATCCCAGCGCCGGGGATGTAACCCCGGCCTACAAATGCCCCAACTTGATCATTGAATATTGAATATTGGATATTGATATCCCTTCCTCCCATTGTAGGCCAGCCTTGTACGGCTGGCGCGGCCCCCGCCGGGGATGTAACCCCATCCCCCCACTTGATCATTGAATATTGAATATTGATTATTGAATATTGCCCCCCCTTCTCCCTCAGCCAGTAACGGCATTTCACCACGGCCTCCCGATAGGCCCCATGAAGTGCGACCGGCACCGTTTCTTTCATCACCTGTTCCCAGTCTTCAAACACCACAATCTGGTCGCTCATAGCCCACCCCTTCTAGTTCGGCTTTGTCCCTGTACGTATAGCCTGCATAAAGCCGATCTCGCGCACAACCCTTAAATCATCACCCTCTCCATATCTTCATCCTTTTGCAATCCATTATAGGCTTGACCCCCACTCAGCAACCGCTAAAATTTATTTCAGTAAATAAGGATTGTCCCAAAGGCATAAACACGACTTAAAGTCGGCTCAATAAAACTGTTGGCTGTAAGACAATAATATGAATTTTATCGGCTATATTCTGGTTGGATTCATCTGGTGGATATTATTACTCCCACTATTTATGCTCATCGCGACACCGTTCATTCTACTCCTATCTATAAAAGGTGAGGGACCCTACTACCGAAAGGTAAGAGCCCGCTATTTGCGGGTTGTTGATTTCTGGGAAGACAACGCGTGGGCCATGACTCCATGAAAAATGCAGCCAACAAGGGGTTCCAGGCTACGGCCCACAAGCTGTCGCTATGCGATCGCCTTCGCACGCTACAATCGTATACCGTATGGCCCGTGGGCCGTCGCCTGAACCCTGACGTTCTGCTTCGCAACACGATGATTAATGAATGGCGCTATCCCGACGACAACCGCTAGACGATGAAAGCGAACGCCTACAGCCCGTTTCCCACGCTATGGATCCGGCCACTGCCGGACCACGCTATGGATCCGGCGGCTGCCGGACCACAGTATGGAAAACATACGGACAGGCCTCCGCCCGCGCGATCCGCTACCCCGATTTATGAGCGTGAAACCCCCGACAGGCTTTATGAAAATGAGAGCAGAACAAAGGGGTCCTGGCTACGGCCCACAAGCTGCCGCTATGCACACCCTCCCGCACGCTGCACACCTATCCAGTACAGCCCGTGGGCCGATCCAGACCCCTGACGTTGTGATCTATGAGAACAGACGAGACAACTGGAACTGGTCGGGTGGCCGTCATTATTCTTGCGGGGATCTTCGTTCTCCTCGCAATAGTGATCGTCCACCTCATCTGTCAGTCAAGACGTGATCAGAACTACATTGGTCAACTGCACCGTGCTTCACGCAGCATGGCCGTCACGTTGCACCGCGAGCATCATGCACATGAGCCAGCGTCGCTGCACGTGCTCTGGTGGAAGTCACCCGACTCACAGATCCCCGGTGTGACTTTCCATACCATCCACCGGCAGGCGCCCTGGCAGAAGGATGCTGCGGGGCTGGACGTCTTCACGCGAGATTATAACTACGTCACGCTCGGCCAAGCGTCTCACCTTGCGCTGCAAGGCGAAGACAGCCCACGTGTCCGAGCGGTGTTAAAGATCGCAGAGCAGAGCTATACAACCAGCAGCGAAGCTGATCTTCTCGGGCTGATGGAGGCCCTGCGGAAAGGCGACCCAGCGGCAAAAGCGAAGTTTGAGGAAGTGTTCAAGTGGGCCTCAAGGTCCTTCTTTCCCAACCGCAGGTACTTTGAGGAAGATCTGATGCCCACAGTTGCGAAGTGGGGAACAACAGGAGATCACAACAAATCCATGCAGGCGACGCCAGATGGCGCGCCTGATCCATGACGTTCGACTAAAGAAATGAAAATACTTACACCACTGCTCTGGATCGGTTATGCCGTCACCCTTGGCGCTACTGAGCGAAAAGGTGCCGGTCCTATAATCTATATTTTTATCAGAAGGTCATGCCGGAGCAAAACGGCAAAATGGGGCTGGTCCGCCTAATTCGGCATTTTGGTTTTCAACTCCTATAAAAACCCATCGTTTGATTGTTCTACCGCCTGAACATAGCAGGGAACAAGCCGACCCCTTTTGCGCGCCGTGCATTTGGGTCAACCGTATGGCGTGACTAATCCCGGTTAGGTGGTTTTGGCGGAGGTGAGTTTGCCTTTGAGGGCTACGGCTAAACCGCTGGCGACAATGAGCAGGATGATGCCGAGAAGGGGGCGGTAGACGATCCAGGCGATGCTGATGGTGATCAGCGATAGCGGGGCCGCGACCAGGACGGCAACAATACCGGTCCCCGCGCCCACGATCCGGCCGGCAATGGGCAGGACATCGGCGATGACCGAGAGTGGCTTGAAAATCATGTTCAGCGCTAGCAGCATGCACAGAAAACCAGCCAGCCGGAGCAGCCACGTCATCATCTTATTGCTGGCCTGCGCGGCTTCGATCATGGCATCGGCTGTATGGGTGCCTGTCTGTAAAAGCAGGATGGATTTGCCCGTCTTGGTGTCATAAGGCGCGAAAGTAGTGCCGGATTGTTTTCCGATGATACTCACATCGGTGGGATGAACTGCTTCAAAGTTCACCCGCACATCGCCCACCTGTGGATGGGTCATGTTGGTGCCAATGTAAAAACCGGCATTGTATACATGCGCCGCCTCTTTGAGTGCTTCAGGCAAGGGGGTATCGGGTCCTATCCGGAGCGATTCAAAAGGCGTGATTTTATCGACTAGCGCGGGGGACAGTGTGAAGGCATCAAGGCTGACGTGATCCGCAATTTGCTCTATTGGGGTAAAGGGCATGGCGGCAGGATTCTGGTGGCCATCGGGTTGCTTGAAATGCTCAGAATGGATGAGCCCATCCGACCATGTCTTACTATACGAATACTCCGTGACGGTTTCGGTGCCGCCGCCCAGCTTTTTTCGCGTCGTGCTGCTGGAGGTTTGCTGCCACTGGTACAGTTCGACCGTCCGCTTGAGTTTCAGGGCGTTGGCCGAAACCTCGAAAACGGGATCACTCAGGGTGGCTTCGGTATCGGCTAATCCGGTCACATGAATCAAGCACCCTTCGTTAGATGGGTCAACGTGGTTGGCGGCGACCGAGATTACACTGCTGCCGCCTTCTTTCAGGGCCTTGTAGGTTGTGACGGCTCGGCCTTCGTTCAAAAAGAGTATTGGGAATGCGAGAACAAACAACACGAGACCCACCAAGATTCCCTTGAAAGCACCGCCGATGCGACTGAACCACGACTGGCTGGTAACCTCTGTAAAGTGATCGTGTGACATAGGGGTATCCTTTTGTTCTGTGGTTGCTCCCGTTTCTGGCCCGAGGTGGGAGAAAGAAAGGGGATTATGCATGGTAGGGAGTCTAGCGAAAAGGGGGAGGCGGTCAAGGCTGGAGAGCGATGAAATGGAGGTGGCGCATGGACCCCGCGAACACGGAACCGCCGATGGCCCCACACAGGAGCTGGCCGCGGCAGAGTCGCCACCACAGGACCTAAGAAACTTGCGTAGGCACGGGCCCGCGAGCACCCATTAGCTCTCAGCCCTGACAGATGGGGTGTCGTCGATGACGAGGGAGGTGTCGTAGCGGTCGTGGGAGGCGTTGAGGAATTCCTCGCTGAGGGCGAGGCATTGCTTGGGGCAAATCTCGACGCATTGCCCGCACTGAATGCATTGCGAGACGAAAAATCGGACTTTCTTGGTGGCGGGAATGAAGTCGATGGCGTGGGCGGGGCAGACCCGGATGCAGAGTTTGCAGCCAATGCAGGTCTCGCGGTTATAGGTCATCTTGCCGCGCAGTTTGGGGGGGGCGGGGACGGGGGGATTGAGGGTGGCTTCGCCGCGGCGGACCTGTTCCAGCAGTCCGGTGACGGTTGGGGGGAGGTGGGCAGCGGGAAAGGGATTGGTATTCGGTTTGCGGAAGAGATGA
>JAQUJC010000097.1 GCA_028681135.1 Kiritimatiellia bacterium
CCCAAGCCCTTGGTGGCGTAATCAAACACCCCGCCCGCCTTGGGAATGGCGCAGGCCAGTTCGGTGTAGCTGAAGGTGAAGGTCAGGTACATGACGATGATGAACAGGGTGGCCACCGCCAACCCCAAAGTGCCGCCCTTCTCCAGGCCAAGGTTCCAGCCGAAATACATGCCGGAGATCACGTAGCCGACCCCCAGCCCCCAAAGCATCCAGGGCCCTAACTTCCTTTCCAGTTGCACTGCCGATGTGTTGTTGCTCATGCCACTCCCTCTTTCTGGTGGAACAAAGATGAACGTCGCCCCCGGATCACCCCGGAGACGGGTTGACTGCGTCCGACCCGGAAGCGAAACGCTCCACAGGTCACGTCGGTATAGAGCAACATCCGGTCCACCTCGGGAATATTCATGTAATTTATTAATATTATTAATTTTACATCAGAATCTCCCCCGGACCATGTTTTCCATTTTTGAAATATTCAATTTAACAGCAATACGTTTTTGGCGACAATGCGACAAAGAAGGCACAGGCGGCTGGAAAGGAGGAACGGATCAGGCACGATGCTTACAGGGAGATCCCGCCGGATTTGCTTCATCAAACCCTACTGAACAGAAGCACTCTTTCGCGACATGGAAACATGTAAAAATGAAACGATAAATATGGGGACAGTTTACTGAACAAACAACGCCAAAGGCTCAGGACACATGCAGCCAATCCCCTTCAATCTTCTGTTTTTGAACAAAATATGGCGAAGAACATCCACGCGGCGCTCCCACGCTGGCGAGCGGGAACGTTCAGTTCATCCTTGCGGAAATCTCGGGGACAGTTTACAGAACCAATAACATCAAGGACCAAAATAAGTTTGGCATCCCCTCTTTAACGTGATGGTTGTGATCGAAATATGACGCGGGCAGCCGAAATTAGATAAACTGTCCCCATAATACTCGCCCCCGCTAAGCGCGGCGGAAATGGAGGGAGAGAAACCGGTCCAGCTGGTTGGCAAAGGCCTGGCGGTCGGCCTGGTTGAACGAGGCGGGGCCGCCGGTTTCCACTCCGGTGGCCCGCAGGCTGTCCATGAAATCGCGCATCGACAGCCGGGCCTTGATGTTGTCGGTGGTGTAAAGCTCGCCGCGCGGGTTGAGCGCATGGCCGCCCTTGGCGATCGCCTCCGCCGCTAGGGGAATGTCGGCGGTGATCACCAGGTCTCCGGCGTCCAGACGGCGCACGATCTCATTGTCCGCCACGTCAAATCCGGCGCCGACACGCACCGTGCGGATGTTTTTCAGGCGCGGAACCGCAAGCGGCTGATTGGCCACCAGGGTCATGGCCACTCCGGTGCGCTCGGCGGCGCGGAACAGAATCTCTTTGATCACCTTGGGGCAGGCGTCGGCGTCAACCCAGATATGCACGTTTTCCTCTCTGCGTTGAATGACTGCGGGCAGGCGAAAAGCGTCTGCCCCTGCCCTATACCGCATCGACCATCGCTTGCCCCGTTTTTTTGAACGCGCGCCAAAAGAAGCCGACCGCCATTGCTCCGCCTTTATTCTGTGCTATGATGGGCCAAACGCGGCTCAAAACCGAGCCCGCCCCGAATCCGACCGCAACACGCGCATGGCGACCCCATTGATATGACGCAAGAAACAATTATTTGCCCCAAATGTGCCCACGAGCAGACCAACCCGGTGGAGTGCGAAGCCTGCGGCCTGCTGTTTCGCCGCTACCAACAGGCGCAGGAGCGCAACATGGAACAGCCGCCCTCCCCGCCCCCCGAGGAAACGCCGCAATCCAATTCGTCTGGCGCCGCCGGGCGGATTGGCTCGGCCCTGGCCCTGGCTGCGGTCGCCGCTGCCCTGACCTATTTCCTGGTCGCCGGCAAAGGGACGCAGACCGCGCCACCCCCTGCCCCGGCGCCGCCAACCGAGGCCAGCCAGACCACGGCCCCGCCCGTCGCTGAGCAGCCGCAAACCGCGCCGCCCGCGTCCCGCCCCGCCCCGGCAATGGTTGCCGGCAGCCCCATCGAGCAGGCCAAAAACGGCACAGTGGCCATTGAAGCGCCCTGGGGCAAGGGCTCGGGATTTTTCGTCACCGACACCGCCATCGTCACCAACAAGCATGTGGTCGAGCCGGACCGCAGCCAACTGGGCGAAATCCGCCACAAGGTTGAAACCGGGCGGCAACTGCTCGGCCTGGAACGGCAGAACATCGCGGAACTGCGCAACCGCCTGCAGCAGATGGACGACAGCCCCACCCGCCGCCAACTGGTGATCATCCTCCAGGAAAAGGAACGGCAACTCGCCCAGGTGCAGCCCACCCAGGACGAGGCCGAGGCGCGGCTCAAGGAACTGGAAAAGCCGAAATCAGCTTCGGACATCAAGGTTTTCCTCGCCGACGGCAGCGAGTACAGCGTCAACTCCTCCCAGGTCAGCGCCAAGCGCGATCTGGCCCTGCTCTCGATCTATTCCTCCAAGGCGGCGCCGTTGAAGCCCGCGCCCAAAAACAGCGGCCTCCGCCAGGGCGACAAGGTGTTCACCATCGGCAACCCGGTAGGCTTGCGCAACACCGTCACTGCGGGCATCTTTTCCGGCTACCGCCAGCACAAGGACACCGGCGAGATCATGCTCCAGACCGACGCGCCGATCAACCCCGGCAACAGCGGCGGCCCCCTGATTGACGAACGCGGCCAGGTGCACGGCGTCAACACCATGATCATTCAGAACACCCAGGGCATCGGCTTCGCCATCCCCATCCAGGTGGTGTTCGACGAGTTTTCGATTACGCCGCCGTAAAGGGTTGCGCCCGAACGAATCGGGTTGCACGCCGCTCGACCTGCGCACTGCAAACTGAAACCTCCCCGGAACCATTGTCATGATCGAAATCGCCACCGCTGTTCCAACCGACGCCGCAGCCATTCTTGATCTGCAAAAACGCGCTTATCAATCGGAAGCACAACTCTACAACGATTGGTCGCTGCCGCCGCTGACCCAGTCGCTGGAATCCCTGCAGCACGAAATTTCAACCATCACCGTGCTCAAAGCCGTCCGGGAGGGCGTTGTGGTCGGTTCAGCGCGGGCGGCCCTTGCCGGCGAGACCTGCGCCGTTGGCCGCCTCATGGTGGAACCACGTCTTCAGGGCCAGGGAATCGGGTCCGCGCTGCTCCACGCAGTCGAAGCCTGCTTTCCCGCCGCCGGGACGTTTGAATTGTTCACCGGAAGCCGCAGCCTGGACAATCTGCGACTCTACCAACGGCACGGCTACGTCGAATCCCGGCGCGAGGAGGTCTCTCCCCGTCTCACTCTGGTGTTCCTGAGAAAGCAGAGACTGTCCGCAACCTGATTGATCGCGCTGCAAGGGCTGGAGTTTTGCGGATACGCGGGGATCGTCCGCCATGCGCCGGATTGCCCCATGCCGATGAATGGAATTGGACGCCGGAGCGAACCCAGCCTCTTGCACGGGGGGCGACCAGAGCCGATTCTTAAACTCGTCATATGCAGCGTCGTTTCAATCCACGCCCCCGCGCGGGGGACGACTGGGCATGGAAGAATACTACAGCCTCAATGTCATGTTTCAATCCACGCCCCCGCGCGAGGGGCGACAGACTGTGATAGTCGTAAGGGCTCGCCATACTGGCGTTTCAATCCACGCCCCCGCGCGGGGGGCGACAAACGTTCCGGGCGAGAAGATTGCCATATCGCCGCGTTTCAATCCACGCCCCCGCGCGGGGGGCGACAACAAATCAGTTTCAACTCTCATCTCGGATGCCATTGTTTCAATCCACGCCCCCGCGCGGGGGGCGACAGGGCTTGTGCAAACATTGCGACATTTGCGATTTGTTTCAATCCACGCCCCCGCGCGGGGGGCGACACCAGTCGACAACCGCCGACCCAGGGTCAACTCGTTTCAATCCACGCCCCCGCGCGGGGGGCGACGTGATGTCTGAGTACCGAGTGATTTACAAGCAAGAAAAGTTTCAATCCACGCCCCCGCGCGGGGGGCGACCTCGAACCGCTTGGTCCCGGCCTTGATTTGGTCGTTTCAATCCACGCCCCCGCGCGGGGGGCGACTATCCCGGGAAATTGTGTTCATAAAAAGTAACGAGTGTTTCAATCCACGCCCCCGCGCGGGGGGCGACAGATCGGGGCGATCTACGAGCGCAGTGTAATCGAGTTTCAATCCACGCCCCCGCGCGGGGGGCGACTATACTGCGGGCCAAAGGTGTCTTCACCGGTGCCGTTTCAATCCACGCCCCCGCGCGGGGGGCGACGTCGCTCATGGCATCAGTCTCCATTAAGGATTGGTTTCAATCCACGCCCCCGCGCGGGGGGCGACTTGACGGATGTCGCGATACTCAAGCGGAGTGCGCTGTTTCAATCCACGCCCCCGCGCGGGGGGCGACGGCAGAGTCGGCAAGGTGCGCTGCGGCGGAATATGTTTCAATCCACGCCCCCGCGCGGGGGGCGACATCGAGTGTTGGCTGGGTGAACCGCTTCGCTTTTGTTTCAATCCACGCCCCCGCGCGGGGGGCGACCAGGTGATCATTGGTTTTTCGCCATCAAAACACGTTTCAATCCACGCCCCCGCGCGGGGGGCGACACGGCGTGATTGATGATTTTGGGACTTCGGCCCCTGTTTCAATCCACGCCCCCGCGCGGGGGGCGACAAGAGGGTATCAGCATCGACATGGCCGGCGACAAGTTTCAATCCACGCCCCCGCGCGGGGGGCGACCATAATCATACCGGAAACAACCATGCCGTAATTTGTTTCAATCCACGCCCCCGCGCGGGGGGCGACACAGGCAGGAACATAACAGAAATCAGCGGGAAGAGTTTCAATCCACGCCCCCGCGCGGGGGGCGACCAGTGTCACCAGTATCACAGGCAGGAACATGACAGTTTCAATCCACGCCCCCGCGCGGGGGGCGACTACAGAAGACGAATTACTGGAGGAGTCAAGGGCGTTTCAATCCACGCCCCCGCGCGGGGGGCGACCCAGAACTGTTCAAGCCTCGAATCTATCATCTCGTTTCAATCCACGCCCCCGCGCGGGGGGCGACTTGAGGACGCAACCAAGGCTGTTGCGGGTATGGTCGTTTCAATCCACGCCCCCGCGCGGGGGGCGACTGCGCCGGGGAATGTGGTTTATACTGCCCTTTTGTTTCAATCCACGCCCCCGCGCGGGGGGCGACTGGGCAATATCCCGGATGTTACCAGGGATGCGCAATGTTTCAATCCACGCCCCCGCGCGGGGGGCGACGCGCTGGCGCGTGTTGGCCTTGACCCCATGGAGAACAATGTTTCAATCCACGCCCCCGCGCGGGGGGCGAC